>PBGU01000032.1 GCA_002719135.1 Gammaproteobacteria bacterium | reverse complement strand
ATCAAACAAAGGTTGAAGACTCGGGCTGTCGATGTCTATTGCGATTAAATCGGCCGCTTTGCCCGGCTCGATTGATCCGATTTCAGCTTCCAACCCCAGTGCTCGTGCTCCACCCAGCGTCGCGGATTCAAGGATTTGGTCAGAGGTGACACGAGACGGTTTCTCGTTACCATAGTTTGCGAGTAGCGCAGCGAGACGAGCTTCGCCCAGCAGATCAAGGGCGTTATTTGAGGCCGCTCCATCGGTACCTACGGCTACTGTGATGCCCGCCGCGTAAAGTTCAGCGATCGGGCATGTACCGCTGTTGAGCTTTAGATTGGAATAAGGACAGTGAATCACTTTGACGCCACGTTCGGCGATACGTTGAATTTCTTCTTGAGTCACAGTCGTCATGTGGACGGCTTGCAATTCTGGTACCAGCATTCCGTGCTGGTCTAAGTACTCAATCCAGGAGCAGCCAAATTTCTCGTGGGCCTTACGCACTTCCTGTGGCGTTTCATGTATATGCATTTGGACGGGGATACCAATTTCAGCCGCTAGCGTGAATACTCGGGTTAAGACGTTTTTCGTCACGGAATAGGCTGCGTGTGGGCCAAACGCCGGATGAATGGTTTTAGCAGTTCGATAGCTATCGTTAAGCTCCACCCCTCGATGGATGCATTCGTCCGCTGTATTCGAATATGCATTGCGTTGCTCTATTACGGGAAATGCAATCTGGGCGCGAAAGCCCAATTCGGCGGCAATGGCCGCGGTCACTTCGGGGAAGTAGTACATGTCGCTGGCGGTGGTTATTCCGCGGCTTATCATTTCGGCGATCGCTAGTCGTGTTCCTGCCGCGACGAAGTCCCGGGAAACGATTTGGGCTTCCAGTGGCCAGATCACTTCGCGTAACCAGGAGTCGAGAAGGNGGNCTTCTCCTAAACCGCGCATTAAAGNCATCGCGAGNTGTCCATGTGCATTGANTAAGCCGGGCATCACGATGTGATGTCCCAAGTCGATTCGTGCAGCNTCAGGATGATTCTTCAGTAGCGAGCGATTCGAGTCGACNGCAAGAATGCGACCGTTTTCTACAACAANNCCGTGGTCNTCTAAAACCGTGTTCGAAGGTGAGATAGGNAATAAATATCGNGCGAGAAGTAGNGTTTTNNNAGTCAGNTCTGGCATCTNCGCGAGTATAGCGGAACGGTATTGCAAAACCGGTTAGAGGTTGNGCCAAAACCCCCCAGAAGATGGTTTGAACATGGTANAATNANNNTATCCCCGACACNGTGNTTTAACGACTGGATGACCNCCTTGTTTCCTTCTTCNGATGTCTGAAGACGAAAACTCGANAGAGTCCGAAAGTGGTTCCGGATCGGNGGGCGACGATGTCGTTGCTGGAGGGCTGCCCCCAGGGGGNNCNGANATNNCTCCGGTAAATATNGAGGACGANCTGCGCGAGTCGTTTCTTGGTTACGCGATGAGCGTGATCGTTTCACGCGCNNTGCCAGATATNCGGGACGGTCTTAAACCGGTTCACCGACGCGTNCTGTTCGCCATGAGCGAACTGAACAACACCTATAACCGCAGTCCGGTCAAAGGNGCGCGAGTATCCGGTGAAGTCATGGGGAAATATCACCCGCACGGTGATCTTTCTATCTACGANACCATTGTCCGTATGGCGCAGCCTTGGAACATGCGGTACATGCTCGTAGACGGCCAAGGCAATTTCGGCTCGATTGANGGAGACCCNGCGGCAGCTTCCCGATATACCGAAGTTCGCATGACCCGTTTTGCCANTGACTTATTGGCCGACCTGNATATGGAAACGGTCGAATTTGAAGACAATTACGATGAGACGCTGACAATGCCGTCGGTGCTGCCAACACGGGTGCCAAACTTACTCGTTAATGGGTCGACCGGCATTGCGGTTGGNATGGCGACCAATATCCCGCCTCATAATTTGCGCGAAGTGGTTGACGGCTGTTTAGAGCTGCTTGANAACCCAGAACTCTCTGTCGATTCGNTGATGGAGCACNTTCATGGACCAGACTTTCCTACCGCCGGNATCATCAACGGNCGTGCGGGTATCGTTCAGGCATACAGAACAGGTCGGGGNCGTATATTCCTCAGAGCTCGCGCCGAAGTCGTAGGTAAAGACACTGGCAAAGAATCGATCATCGTCACNGAAATTCCGTACCAGTTAACCACCAGAAAATTGATCGAACGGATAGCCGAGCTCGTTAAAGAAAAAAGGATTGAGGGCATCACCGANGTTCGCAANGAGTCCGATAGGGATGGCCTGAGAATTGTTATCGAACTACGGCGTGGCGAACCGGGCGAAGTCGTTCTAAACAATCTATACGCCCAAACTCAGATGCANNCTGTATTCGGGATTAACTGTCAAGCGATCGTTGATGGACGCCCNAAACAGGTTAATTTGAAGGAAATGTTGGAGGCGTTTCTAAGNCACCGTCGCGAGGTGATTACACGTCGGACGGTATNCCTNCTNCGGCGNGCGCGCCAACGNGGGCATCTTCTCGAGGGCCAGATCGTCGCACTNGAAAATATTGATGCNGTCGTCGAGCTAATTCGGAAATCGCAGAACGCGGCGGAGGCACGAGCGGNNTTGTTGNGCCGTGGTTGGGAGTCNGACACCATNTCGAAACTGATGGAGAAGGTCGGTCNAGACGCTTGCCGNCCNCTAGATCTCGACGATGCNTATGGGTTGCGTGGCGGCGTTTATAACCTATCCGAAGAACAGGCACAGTCGATTCTCGACATGCGACTTCATCGACTGACAGCGCTTGAGAAGAATCAATTGATTGAAGAATACGAAGGAATTCTTGCNGANATCGANGNTCTACAACAAATATTGGGNTCGAGTGATCGNNTGCATGCCGTCATTCGGGAAGAATTGAACGAGACTCGGGAAAATTACGGGGACGACCGTAGAACCGAAATTCTAAGCTCTCAATTGGATTTGACCGCGGAGGACCTGATAACCGAAGAAGACATGGTGGTCACGGTATCTCATCAGGGNTATGCCAAGACTCAGCCTCTCGAGGTCTATCAAGCCCAGCGCCGTGGCGGGCGGGGGCGTATGGCGACNANGGTGAATGATGAGGACTTTGTCGAGCATCTAGTNATAGCGAANAGTCACGAAACCCTTCTTTGTTTCTCGAACGCTGGAAAAGTNTACTGGTTGAAGGTCTATCAAATACCNCAAGGGAGTCGAGGNGCAAAGGGTCGGCCGCTCGTCAATATGTTGCCGCTAGAGGATGGNGAGCGCATTACCGCCATACAGCCCGTTGGCGATTTCGATGANGATTCTTTCGTTTTCATGGCGACGGCCAACGGNACGGTCAAGAAAACGCCGCTGGAACAATTTTCGCGCCCGAGACCCAGTGGCTTGATTGCTTTGGAGTTGGAAGAGGGCAACACGCTCGTCGGCGTTTCGATGACGGATGGACACCGTGACATCGTGCTGGTTTCGAGTGTGGGTAAAGCGGTNCGTTTCAAAGAGTCAGATGTACGTGCAATGGGTCGAACGGCCCGCGGTGTGCGGGGGATTCGATTATTGGCCGACCAGCGCCTCATTTCTCTNATTGTTCCCGAGGATGGCGGGTNNATGTTGACCGCTGCCGAGTTTGGATACGGCAAGCGTACCTTGCTCAGCGAGTTCCCGGTGAGAGGCCGCGGGACGCAAGGTGTTATAGCTATTCAGACTTCGAAACGAAACGGGGATGTCGTTGGCGCTCGACAGGTATTTGAGGGCGACGAGATCATGTTGATAAGTGACCAAGGAACGCTCGTTCGAACGTCAGTCGACGAAATTTCTGTGGTCGGTCGAAATACNCAGGGTGTTCGGCTCATTGCNTTACGCGATACCGAAAAGTTNGTAGGACTCGAACGCATTGTNGAAACCGATTCGAGCACGCTAACCGAGNAGTAATCGNTTCAGGTCGGCCTTATCAGATCGCCCCCACCATGAGCAATATATTTAATTTTTCTGCGGGTCCGTCCTCCCTGCCTCCATCGGTGATGGAGCGCGCCCGCCAAGAGTTTCGTGACTACGGTGGNCTTGGCGTATCGGTGATGGAAATTAGCCACCGATCTCANGAGTTCTTACAGATTGCCGAGCGGGCTGAAGCGGATCTCCGTGAATTGCTAGATCTCAATGANGATTATTACGTCCTGTTNTTACATGGTGGTGCGAGCATGCAATTTGCGATGGTGCCACTGAACTTGGCCGGTATTTCGGACACNGNAGACTANGTCGATACGGGGTCCTGGTCGACAAAAGCCATTACCGAAGCCAAACGTTTAACGCGGGTAAATNTTGCGGCGACATCTAGGGATCATGATTACGATCGCGTTCCTGGTTTTCGCGACTGGAGGCTCTCCAAATCTGCGCGNTACGTTCATCTGACCTCAAACGAAACCATCGGCGGCGTGCAATTCCACGAATTCCCNGATACGGGTGATGTGCCNTTNGTCGCTGATATGTCCTCCGATTTTCTGTCTCGCCCNGTCGATGCTCNCCGATTTGGACTTATATACGCAGGCGCTCAGAAGAATGTGGGTCCGGCCGGTCTATGCATCGTNGTTATACGTAAGGATCTTTGCGGAAAAGACCGCNAACACACGCCNAGCNTGCTTAGTTATGGCGTTCTTGCCCAACACAAATCAATGTTCAATACGCCACCAACGTACAATTGGTATCTGGCAAGCCTAGTTCTTGATTGGTTGAAACGTGAAGGCGGTTTGCAAGCGATGGAGATTCGTAATCGCAGAAAGGCAGAAAAGCTCTACGCGGCGATCGATAGGAGTGATTTGTATCATTCACCGGTGCAACGTTCTCACCGATCGATTATGAACGTGCCGTTCACTTTGTCGGAATCTAAACTGGAAGATCGCTTCTTAGAGGTAGCCAAGACGAGGGGGCTCCTCAATCTAAAAGGACACCGAAGTGTGGGTGGTATGCGGGCAAGCCTCTACAATGCGATTGATGAAAACGCAGTGGACGCGCTGATCGAACATATGGAAAGTTTCGAAAAGGCCACACGGTAGAACGAAAATGGACGAGAAAGCACTACAGGGATTGCGGGAGCAAATTGATGCGATCGACCGCCAGTTAAGAGGTTTGCTTAACGAACGCGCGGCGTGTGCACTAAAAGTTGCGGATATTAAGAGTGCAAGTGGACGGGTGGCGAGCACTCCGTTCTATCGTCCCGAACGGGAAGCGCAGATTATTGAACGTCTCCGAACTGAAAATGAGGGACCACTTTCGGATGATTCTGTGGAGAGACTCTTTAGAGAGATCATTTCCTGCTGCCTCTCGCTTGAGCAGCCGATAAATATTGCGTATTTGGGTCCGTCGGGCACATACACTGAGGCCGCGACGATCAGGCAATTTGGTCATTTCGCGACAACCAGCCCAGTGAGTTCCATTGAAGAGGTTTTCCGTGAAGTTGAATCAGGCGACGCCCATTATGGAGTCGTTCCGGTCGAAAACAGTACAGAGGGTATGGTCAACCATACGCTCGACTGTTTTATGGCGACGTCGCTTAGCATCTGTGCTGAAGTAGAGCTACCCATTCATCACGCGCTGTTGGCGGGCATAGGAACCGCTCAAGATGAGATTGATTGCGTATATTCGCACGAGCAATCCTTGGCTCAATGCAGACGGTGGCTAGACACCCATCTTCCTCACGTCGAGCGTAGACCAGTTGCTAGTAATGCTGAAGCGGCAAAGCTAGCGGGGGAATTAGAGCGGAGCGCAGCTATTGCTGGCGAAGTAGCGGGGGATAGCTATGGCCTCGTCGTCTTACACCGGAATATTGAAGACTTAGCAGATAACACGACTCGATTCCTTGTCATAGGTGATCAGAATGTCGGGCCGAGTGGGCATGACAAAACATCTATTCTTGTTTCCACCCGTGACGAACCAGGTGCTTTGTATAAAGTTCTCGAACCATTCCACCGCAGTGGAATTAGCCTTTCGCGAATTGAAACGAGGCCAGCACGATCGAGTAACTGGAGCTATGTATTTTTCATCGATTTCGACGGACACCAGTCGTCAGTAGAGATAGCTACCGTACTTGACGAAGTCCGATCAGTTGCTTTGGACGTTCGTTCGCTCGGATCGTATCCACAAGCCGTGGGACGATAATGGAGAACATTAATTCTCGCGTGCTCGAGCTAGCACCGTATCAACCCGGAAAGCCTCTGGAAGAACTTAGCCGCGAGCTCGGAATTGGCGATGCGATTAAGCTTGCGAGTAATGAAAACCCGAGAGGACCTGGGCCCGGCGTGCGGCAAGCACTTGCCGATGCAATTACCGGTATATCAAGGTATCCCGACAGCACTGGGTATCGGCTGAAACGTATTCTTGCTGATCGCTTGAACGTTGATGAGGCGCAAATAACGTTGGGGAATGGTTCCAACGACGTATTGGAGCTGGCGGCGCGGGTAGCCCTTTCGCCTGGGTCGGTTGGCGTTGTCGATGAATATTGTTTCGTGGTGTATCCGCTTGCGATAGCGGCAGCACACGGCAAGTTAACACGCGTATCGTCCTTAGATTGGGGACACGATTTGGATGAGATGGCGGCCGCGGTCGACGCGGCAACACGGATCGTATACATAGCGAATCCGAACAATCCGACCGGTACTTGGGTCAACAAGAACAGTTTAGAGAAATTTCTGAATCGGGTACCGGAACGAGTATGGGTGGTGCTGGATGAGGCCTATTTTGAATATGTTGATGGGAAGGACTATCCAGATGGCGTCAAGATGCTCGTTGACTATCCGAACTTAGTTGTGACCCGTACCTTTTCAAAAATTCATGGCTTGGCCGCATTGCGTATTGGCTACAGTGTTACTTCTAGCGACTTTGCCGATTTAATGAATCGGATTCGCCAGCCGTTCAACGTCAACGCACTTGCTTTGGCTGCCGCAGAGGCTGCGTTAGCCGATGATGATTACGTCAACGCGAGCCGACGGCTGAACACCAAAGGTATGGATTATGTGGTCGAAGGCCTCGGTAAACTGGGATTCTCCGTTATTCCCTCGGCTGGGAATTTCGTTAGTTTTGAGAGTGGGCGGGCTTCCCACAGGATTTATGAAGCCCTTCTTCAGCGCGGTGTCATCGTACGTCCCCTAGGGAATTACGGTATGAATGAACACTTACGCGTTACCGTTGGGTTACCCGACGAGAATGAACGCTTTCTTGAAGCACTAAGTCAGATTAGTTGAGCACCCTCGTTGTAATTGGGACTGGATTGATTGGTGCCTCGTTCGCACTTGCTGCCAAGAAAGCTCGTTTGTTCAAGACCGTGATTGGTTTGGACGTGGATGAAAACGTACTCGTCGAGGCGAAAAAGCTGGGTGTAATCGATCACATGAACGAAGTGCCTCAACTGCCTGATCTGGTTTGCGTGGCAGTCCCGACCCGTGCGATCGCCGATACTGTAAATGATGCCCAGCGCAAATATGGTTCAAACGTCCCCATATTTGACACTGGTAGCGTTAAGGTTCCGGTAATTGAGGCCTTTGAATCCGTTCCACCCAACTTTGTTCCCTGTCATCCGATAGCGGGTTCCGACCGTCAAGGACCGGCTGCAGCAGACGCTGACCTATTCCAAGATCGCGTTGTAATCATGACCCCTCTGGAAGATACCGACGCGTCCGCCGCAGCAGTAATCGAAAATGCTTGGTCCATGGTTGGCGCTCGTGTGATAAGGCAAACTCCCTGGGAACACGATGACGATATGGCAACGGTTTCTCACCTTCCGCATCTTGTTGCTTTTGCATTGGTTGAACTCCTTGCAAATAGTGAAGCACGCCTCAGCGATCGAATTGGTGATGGGTTTCGAGATATGACTCGAATAGCCGGATCCGATCCAACCATTTGGCAGCATATATTGACCGATAACGCGGGTCGTGTACGGAAGAAACTGGACGAACTGTTGCGTGTTCTCGAAACCATTCAAAACGTTGCCCAAAATGATCCCGAAGAATTGCAACGGATCTTGACGGGCATTAGCGATTATAGAAAACGTCTGGATGGTTGATCTAGCCCCAGTCATTTGTGTCGACGGGCCGAGTGGGTCGGGCAAAGGCACGTTGGCACAGGCGATAGCGAGTAGGCTTGGTTGGCACATTCTCGACAGCGGAAGCCTGTATCGCATTGTCGGCCTACAAGCTCACTTACTGGGCATATCTGTTGACGACGATGACGCGCTGGAACAGGTTGTAAAGTCCTTTGAGATTCGTTTTGCGACTGAGCGAAGTCCAATTTTGTTCGTGAACGGTAGCGATGTAACCGAAGCAATTCGTGGCGAGGAAGCGACCCGGTTTGCGAGTCTTGTCGCAAAAAGGGAAAAAGTACGGGCTGCCTTGTTAGTCCGCCAGAAGGAATTTCGCAAGCTGCCAGGATTGGTTGCCGACGGACGCGACATGGGTACGGTGGTTTTTCCGGACGCGAAATTGAAGATTTACTTGGATGCGAGCCCCGAAGAAAGGGCGCGAAGGCGATATGTCGAGTTGAAAGATAAGGGGCCGAATGTTAGCCTGCCCGACCTTTTTCAAAGCCTTAAAGAGCGGGATGTTCGGGATAAGACCAGGAGTTTTTCCCCGCTTAAAGTAGCTCCGGACGCATATGTTCTGGACAGCACGGGTCTTTCGATTGATGAGGTTTTAGAAAAGGCACTCGTGGCCGCTCAGGGGAAAGGGCTACTGATTACCAACTGAGATAGGAAACTATGAGCGAAAGTTTCGCAGATCTGTTCGAAGAGAGTCTCAACACAGTTGAGATGGTGCCGGGATCGATTGTGATTGGCACCGTAGTGGACATCGACAGCGAGTGGGTTGTAGTTCACGCGGGGTTGAAGTCGGAAGGGGTGATTCCAAGAAATCAATTTGTCAGCGAGAGCGGCGAGTTCAACGTCGAAATAGGCGATCAGGTTAAGGTCGCAATGGAGGTCGTTGACGATGGATTTGGAGAAACACGGCTATCACGCGAAAAAGCGCGTCGTGCGGAGTCCTGGGACATGTTAGAAGACGCATTTACCAGCAACGAGGCTGTGATTGGAGTAATGAACGGCAAAGTCAAAGGCGGCTTTACCGTAGATATCAATGACATAAGGGCTTTTTTGCCGGGGTCTCTTGTAGATATTCGGCCGTTAAGAGAAACGATTCACCTTGAAGGGCAACCGCTTGAGTTCAAAGTTATAAAACTCGATCAGAAGCGAAATAACGTCGTGGTTTCTCGCCGTGCAGTGCTCGAACAAGAAAATAGCGAAGAGCGTGACGCGCTCCTTGGTTCACTCGAAGAGGGCCAAGAAGTTAATGGAGTCGTTAAGAATTTGACGGATTATGGGGCGTTTGTTGATTTAGGAGGCATCGACGGCTTGTTGCACATTACTGATATGGCGTGGCGACGAATTCGGCATCCGAGTGAAATGGTGAATGTGGGTGATGAATTGCCGGTCAAGATTCTTAAGTTCGACCGCGAAAAAAATCGAGTTTCACTTGGCATGAAGCAACTTGGAGATGACCCCTGGGTGGAAATCAAAGGTCGCTATCCGGAGAACACCCGAGTGCAGGCGGTTGTCACGAACCTAACCGATTACGGATGCTTTGCGGAAATCGAGGAGGGCGTTGAGGGGCTTGTTCATGTCTCTGAAATGGATTGGACCAACAAAAACATACATCCTTCAAAAGTCGTAGCTGTTGGCGATGAAGTGGAAGTTATGGTGTTGGATATTGATGAAGAACGGCGCCGGATATCGTTGGGGATAAAACAGTGTCGGGAGAACCCGTGGGGCGAATTCGGAAGCAAACATGCTGAGGGAGATCACCTATCGGGCAAGATTAAATCGATCACAGATTTTGGGATATTCATTGGTCTCGAAGGCGGCATTGACGGATTGGTGCATCTGTCTGATATCTCTTGGGATGAGGATGGAGAGACGGCAGTTCGTCGGTATAGCAAGGGCGAAGAACTCGAAACGATCATTCTAGCAATCGACTCGGAGCGAGAACGAATTTCGCTGGGTGTTAAGCAGCTCGAGAAGGACCCATTTTCTGATTTTATCTCCGAGCACGATCGAGGAAGCATCGTTCAGGGGACAGTATCCGAAGTTGAAGAAAAGCACGCTGTTTTGACTCTTGCGGAGGGCGTGGAGGGCGTTTTGAAAGCGTCTGAAATTAGCATTGAATCGGTTGATGACGCGCGACAGTCTCTGAGTATTGGCGACGAACTCGAAGTGAAAATTCTTGGCCTCGATCGTAAGAATCGAGCGATTACCCTTTCAGCCAAATCCAGAGAAATTGACGATGAGCAAGAGGCGCATCGAGAGTATCAAGTGCAGGGCGACGCTCGCGCTGGAGCAACAACGCTTGGCGATTTGATCAAAGAGAAGATGGACGCTAATGACGATCAGGACGGATCGGACGAAGAAAGCCCGACCGAATAATAGTAGCACTCATGTGACGCAGTCCCCTCAATCCAGGACTCCTAAAGTCGATTCTTAATAGAACTCCAACCCCATGAAATATAAGGCATTTTACTTGTAGCACGGATTTTGCTGTGGTAGTTTCGATCGGGCTGGATCTCTGGGTTGGGGACAATGACGAAGTCGGAGCTTATTGAGCGAATTACTGCCAACCATTCTCAACTGTCGTCGAAAGACGTAGAACTAGCGGTAAAAGAGATGTTGGAGCACATGTCGCGGACGCTTTCCAGTGGAGCAAGAATTGAAATCCGTGGCTTTGGTAGTTTCGCGCTTCATTACCGTGTCCCGCGTATCGGTCGGAATCCCAAAACGGGCGAAGCCGTAGGCTTGATGGGGAAATATGTACCGCATTTTAAGCCCGGAAAAGAGCTGCGAGACCGAGTAAATAGGTCGCTCGACGACACGTCGTTACCGGACGATATATAGGCTCTACTAGTGGTATGGGTTCTAGCAGCCTCCCGCATAGAATCCGATAGGTCGAATGCAAACCGGGTAGTTACATGAAAAAAGTTCTGCTGATTTTTATTGGTATAGCTATTGCAGGGCTTGCAACATTGTTTGCCATTGAAAACGCATCAGTCGTTTCGTTATCTATTTTTGAATTTCGGTCGGCTCAACTACCGTTGTTCGTATGGTTGGTAATAGCATTCTCGGTCGGCTTGGCATTGGGTTTGTTTGTCACGGCCATAGTTTTTTTTAGGGCAAAAACTCGTGAACGGAAAATTAAACAAGATCTCGGTGTCAACCGTAACGAATTATTTAAGTTGCAGAAAGAGTCAGAGCCAAAGTAGTACCCAAGAATCAAACGTAATAGACGCGTAGACATATCCGATGCGTTAGAAGAAGCGCCCGCGTTTTGAGGGCCGGTTCCGAACCGAGAAATGCACATTGCAGAGTCCCGGAATAATTTCGTGTCGCAATCGTCCGGTTAGCTTTAGTCATTTTACTTGGACGATCGTTGGGTTCAAGAAGCGCTAGTCCAACAGGCCCGATACCATTGTGCGATCGCTTCTAGTGGCCAGTGCGTGAATGTCTAGGGATTGTTATTCTTTGATCTTCACCCGGCTAATTGTCCATCTGCTACCCAGAGTTGGACTATAAAACGGCGCTAAGTGATTCTGCCGTCGTATTGGGACATGTGCATGAGAAGTTCATCTGTAGGGCGTGAACCCACATGGTTTGCGCGCGCCCTAGGCACACCAAGTGAAAGTTCGTCGATCAAGGTGGATGGAATTGGCATCCATTACGCGTGTTGGGGCGACACCAGCCAACCAGGTATCGTGCTTATACACGGGAGTAACGCTCACCTCGAGTGGTGGCGCTTTGTCGCCCCATTTTTGGCTGACCAATTTCGAGTCGTGGCGCTAGACCTATCGGGCAATGGGAATAGCCAATGGCGGTCCGAGTACAGCGGCGAAGCGTACGCGAAAGAAGTTGAAGCAGTTGCTCGCGAGGCTATTGAGTACCCGAACCCGTTTGTTGTCGGCCATAGTTTTGGGGGATTTGTTGCGCTTGAAGCCGGCCATCTATACGGGCCGCAATTGGGAGGCGTTGTATTAGTAGACTATACAGTTGCTCCTCCTGAGACGTACAACGAGTGGGGCCTTCGAGCGCGACGAGAGGCGGTGGGTCCTCGTAGGACACGCGTATACGAAGACTTAGATACAGCGCTGGACCGATTCCGCTTATTGCCCGAACAACCCATAGAGTACGAGTGTGTGTTGGAGCATATCGCCAAGCACTCGCTCCGAAGGGTGGAAGGTGGCTGGACATGGAAATTCGACCCCACCATGTTTGATGACCTGGAAATGGGCGCCGACCAACACCAAAAGTTTGCTCGTATGCTGTGTCGTTCAGCGGTGATTCTTGGTGAAACGAGTGGTGATGAGGGTGCGAAGTCGGCACCCTTTATGTCTCAGATGACGGCTGGAAAATTACCCTCGTTCAGCATCCCGGGAACGCATCACCATCTTATGTTCGAGGAACCCGTCGCGTTAGCGATGGGCCTGAAGGGTATTTTTTTGGCATGGTTACGCGAAGATGGGGTTGAGCTTATGAATGAGAGCTTGAGTACCCATCGATGAATCGAACGTAGCATATGTCAAGCGCTGGAGTCGTTTGCAGCGTTGCTGCCGGCGACGCGTCCAAACACTGAACCCGACGTCAGACCAGTCCCACCGGGATAGTTGAAGTAAAAGAGGCCGCCGACGATTTCACCGGCCGCGTAAAGTCTGGGGATTGGACTTCCGGCTTCGTCAATGACGCGTGCTTTAGAATCCACATGTAGGCCACCGAAAGTAAACGTAATTCCACAGGTAACACCGTATGCCTCAAAAGGCGGGGTATCGATGGGGTTCGCCCAGTTCGACTTTGGAACCGCAAGACCTAACGTACAAAGTCCGTCTTTCACCGATGGATCGAACGGCGTGTCACCGTTGCAAGCGGCATTGTAAGCCGACACGCAGCTCATGAAATTCTCCGTGTCCACGCCTTCCATACGTTGCGCCAACTCACTCAGTGTTTCTGCTTGTATGCGGGTTACTTGTTTTATTCGGTACTCATCTCTGAGTAGGGGGCTTACTTTTTTATCGAAAATTTGGTACGCGAATTGGCCAGGCTGTTTCAGAATTTCGTGCCCGTAACGCGCGTAAGTGTAGTTCCGAAAATCGGCGCCCTCGTCCACGAATCGTTCTCCGTTCGCGTTGACCATGATGCCCAAAGGGTAGGAATGTTTCTGAAAATTGTCTCCGACCTCAAGGTCACCAAATTCCGGAGCATTACGGTCCCAGCTAACGGCGTGACATCCAGACCAGTGGCCGCGGGTAGCGGCGCCGATCTCGGTAGCCATCTTGATCCCGTCACCGGTGTTAAATCGAGTGCCGCGAACGGGCGCGAGGTCCCAACCGGGTCCTAAGTATCGCGCCCTCCATGCGGGATTGGACTCGAACCCTCCGCAAGCCAGTACCACCGCATCGGCAGCAATCGAAGCGTCACCAACTTCGACTCCACAAACGTTGCCCGCTTTGCTCAACAATCGAGTTGCACGACTTTGGTATCGAATTACAACGCCGATTTTTTCCGCAATCGCGGTCAGACTATCGACCAAGCCTGGACCTCCACCCCAAGCTTCCACGGTTAGGCCACCCCAAAATCGAACCGTCCCTTCAATCTCAAACGACTGGCGGCCGTAGAGCGGGAGAAAACGGACCCCGTGCTGTTGCATCCACCGCAAGGTTTCAAAACTTTCCTCGACTAATCTTTCGGCGAGGTCAGGATCAATCCGATAGTTTGTAACCCTACCCAGATCTTCATAGAAATCCTCACGAGCGTAGGTTCCAAATTCGGTACGCTCGATCTCCGATGGTGTGAGATCGGGCATAATTTTCAAGAGGTCGTCGATGCCTTCGTACACGGTTCGCATCGCGCCTGCTGTGAAGCGCGAATTTCCCCCCCGCAATTCGTAGGTCGCGCGTTCTAGTAGGACGACGTCGGCACCTCGCTCGCGCGCACTAATCGCCGCGCAAAGCGCGGCATTGCCTCCCCCGACGATCACCACGCGCGTCATATGATCACGCCGATTTTTCGTAACCTTTTAATTTCCAAAGGATTAATGCCGGACTCCGTTAGAATTTCATCGCTATCACGTCCGAGCGTTGGGGGTACAGATGTTGGTCCCGTGGGCGCGTCGTCAACCGTAAACCCCGCGCCCAAAAACGTGAGCGCATCGTCCATTCCGGGGACATCGGATATGGTTGTGAAGCTGTTTCGAAACTTCAATTGTGGGTGTTTCACGACTTCGTCGAGGTTCTTCAATTGTCCCGACGGTACACCCGCCTTGCGAAGTACGTCGTCCCAATGATTCGCTGAATCTGTCGAGAAAATCTCACTAAAAATTGCACGTAGCTCGTCTCGGTGTTTGCTTGATGCGTTGATGTCACGAAAACGATCGTCTTCCAACAAGTCGCCACGGCCAAGCGCGCGGGCCATCCGTTCGAACAAGCGTTGATTGTTGGCGTTAACCAAAAGTACTCCGTCCTTGGTTTTCCAGGTACCGGCGGATCCGATTTGGGCTAACGGGTTGGGTCCTACCCGCGCCCCAATCTTGCCGGTGGCGAAGAAGTTGTAGTAGTTGAGTCCCATAAGCGTCATGCAAGATTCGAGCATCGAGACATCCAAAAAAGCTCCCGCGCCCTCGCGACCCTTACGGACCAGCGCGCCGAGAATGGCCGAGCTTGCGATGACTGCCGTGCCGGCGTCGGCGACGGCAAATCCAACACGGACGGGCTGTTCTTCGGTTCCAGTTGCCATGAACATACCGGATTCACCCTGTATTAAATGATCCATTGCGGGACGATCTGCATCCGGACCTGTCTGCCCGTATCCAGAGATTGCGCAATAAATTATGGATGGGTTTGCAGTCCGGGCAGTTTCGTAACCGATACCAATCCGCTCGGCGGTTCCGGGACGCATGTTAATCACGATCACGTCCGCGTCTTTCATTAGTCGGCTCACCACACGGACTCCATCTTCGGTTTTCAGATCTAGGGCGATGGAACGTTTGTTTGCATTTTGGCCGAGAAAACCCGGTGAAATCCCCGGAGCAAGCTGAACCCCCATAGAACGCATTTGGTCGCCGGCTCCGGGCGCTTCGACTTTAATGACGTCAGCACCCATCAGAGCGAGCTGATACGTGCAGAGTGGACCGGCATGCACGTGCGTGAAGTCCAGTACCCGAACTCCTTCAAGGAGATCGATGCGTGGCGAATTTTCTGGCATTTGCCCGCTATCCCGCTTACTCGTAGTCTTTGGAGCCTATCACGAGCGTATCGGGGGGAATGGACCGTGGACGTTAGCCAATTTGAGAGAGAAGGGCACGTTGCGCGAATCACGCTGGATCGGCCGGAAGCGTTGAATTCGCTCAATCCGGATCTTCGCTGGGAGCTTTCGCAACACTTCGACGAGGTAGAAAAAAATGACGAGATCTGGCTCGTGGTGGTGACGGGTAGTGGAGATAGGGCGTTTTGTGCCGGTGCTGACCTGAAGCATCGAGCGCGGGAACGAGATGCCACGAACGAACAACGTGCGGTTTGGGCTCAGAAGAATATCGAGACTCGGTCCTTAACCGAACGTTGGTTTTTCTCCAAACCGGTAATCGCACGGGTGAACGGGTTTGCGCTAGGGGGTGGGCTCGAACTGGCGATGGCGTGCGACATCATCGTCGCGGCCGACCACGCAGAGTTTGGTCTACCGGAACCCCGCCGAGGCCTCATTGCTGGGGCCGTTGGCGTCCATCGTTTACCCCGCCAGATCGGACTGAAACCCGCGATGGGGCACATGTTGACGGGCCGACATATGTCGGCCGACCGCGCGTACGAGTTGGGGTTAGTAAACCAAGTTGTGGCACTCGGTGATCTGGATTCGGCTGTAAATAGCTGGATTGAAGATATTCTTCGTTGCGCGCCTCTCTCCGTCAGAGCGACAAAAGAAGCGGCGATGAAGGGTCTCGACATGGCTTTACCGCAGGCTTTTTACAGTGAATATGAGTGGGAACAGAAACGCCAACGTAGTGCCGATACGTTAGAAGGGCCGAGGGCGTTTGCCGAAAAACGGGAACCACGTTGGGTGGGCAAATGAACATTCCCAAGACTTCCTTCGCCATGGTTCAGATTGGGCCACGCGAGCTCGAGGCAAGAGACCTGCCAATTCCTGATATCGATGCGGATGGCGCTATTCTTGAGCTTGAAGCCTGCGGTATTTGTGGAAGCGATTACGAACAATTTGAAGGTGTCCTGCGAACACCATTCCCCGTCATTCCAGGCCATGAACCCCTCGGAAAAATCGTGCGCATCGGCGATCTTGCGGCTGCTCGCTGGGGTGTTGATGAAGGGGATCGTGTGGCGATCGAGACGATGGTGTCTTGTCGCCATTGCGACCCCTGCTTAGGTGGTGCGTACCACTTATGTGACAACAGACGAATCTATTCCTATATCCCGCTTACCGAAGCACCGGGTCTGTGGGGCGGGTATTCGCAATACATGTACCTGCATCCGAACTCGATCGTTCATCGAATGGATTCGAGTTTGCCGGCAGAAACTGCCGTCATTTTTAACCCATTAGGTGCCGGCTTTCGTTGGGCTGTGGAAATTCCAGAGACCGGCGTTGGCGACACCATCGTCATCCTCGGGCCAGGACAGCGAGGCTTGGCGAGCGTGATTGCCTGTCGGGAGGCCGGCGCTGGAACGATCATCGTGACCGGCCTTGCCGCGGATGCTCGCAAACTCGAAGTTGCAAAGCTCTACGGTGCCGATCACACCATTGACGTCGATAACGAGGATTCCGTACGACGCGTAAAAGAACTTACCGAAGGGAAGGGCGCGGATATCGTCGTTGACGTCAGTTCCTACGCCACGCAACCCGTTGTCGACGCGCTGTCCATGGTTCGGCCCGGCGGAACAATCGTTCTGGCGGGCGTCAAGGGGTTCAAGTCAGTTGATCAATTCGTCAGTGATCTGATCGTCATGAAGGAAATAACGATCAAGGGAGCGATCGGGGTGACGTCGTCGGGGTATGGTCGCGCGATTAAGCTAATCGAGTCGGGCCGTGTTGATTTCAGCTCGATGCACACGCACGACTTCCCACTTGCCGATGCGGAATTAGCGATTCGGACATTGGCGCGGGAAATTGAAGGCGATGAATCCATCCATTCCTGCCTGATTCCTCCCCAGTGAGGCTCAGGTAGACTGGGCAAAGACATCTGATTGGAGTAACGATCCACATGACAAATTCGCCGGACACGCGACCCACATTCGACTTCAACGAAAAGGTCGCGCGGTCGTTCATGGACAATGCCTCGGTCGCGGGCGGGCTGCACGGTTACCTCGGGTTTGAGACGGTGGATGTTGGTCCAGGCACGATGCAAGGAAGATTCGAAGTACGAGAGGAGTTACTTACTTCATTTGGCAACATGCATGGCGGTGTTTTATCGGCATTCTGTGATCACCTCCTCGGTACCGTGTGTTACCCGGTGATGAAAAAAGGGCAATGGGCAGCGACAACGGAATTTAAGATCAATCTCACGCGTCCGGTTAGCCGCGGAATCGTTGATGGTTATGCCACCATCGAGACGTTTGGGCGGACTCAAGCGGTTGTACGAATTGATGTGACCAATGAGGGGCGTATCGCGGCTATCGCGCAGGGAACCGTCACCATCATGGATCCACGGGCGTGATCGAGGGTGATAACGCGGTGGAGGTGGCGCGGCGGTTCCTAATGTTCCATCAAGTATGTGGGGGCGTTGTATGGGTGCCATGACGGATGAGGAAAAATTTCAATTCGATCTTCAAGGTTACCTGGTTATCCGAAATGTCCTCTCGCAGGAAGAATGCGCGGAGCTTTCGGTACTTGCTGATCGCGTATGGCCTGAAGAAGCCGACGATGGACTATTCCGCCGAACCGAGGACATTTCACGCTGGCATCCGCGATTTCTTGATCTAATCGATCACCCCAAAGTGTTGCCGTACTTGGTGGAATTGATCGGAAGTCGTTTACGCATCGACCACGATTACTGCATATTCATGAAGGCGGGCGCGGTACGTAATGCGCTCCATGGCGGGCCTAGGATCTTTGAGACAGATCATTGGTACCACTACAGTGATGGCATGATGCGTAATGGTTTGACTGTAGCTACCTGGGCATTGACAGATGCCCGTGTTGGTCATGGTGGTTTTGTCTGCGTTCCCGGGAGCCACAAAACTAATTTTCTCAGAGCTTTTCCGGACGACGTTCGTCAATTTGAGCGAACGACGGATTACGTGGTTCAACCCGAATTGCTTGCGGGTGATGTATTAATTTTTACGGAAGCCCTCATTCACGGGACGTCTGCCTGGACTGCGGACCATGAGCGCCGCACGCTGCTATACAAATACAGTCCACCCCATTCAACTTGGCGCAAGAGACCGTTTGATGTATCAGCGTACCCCGATGCGACCGAACAACAACTTCGACTCATGGCGCCACCGTCCGTAGAAGCTCATAAGCGCGTGCTGGATCAACCTTAGTGTTGGGCTCGCTCGAGAAAGCTCAGTAGGCCTTCAATACTCTCCTTCGTGTGGATCATACGGGCCGCGACATGATCCCCCGGCACCACCAACAGTCGATATTGCGGGTATTGCGACTGGAGACGTTTGAGCGCGCCCAAGCAACCGTCCGCCAAGCCGGACCAGAGGAGTACTGGGACATCGAGGTCGGAAAGCGCTACTTCAGAACAGTCAGTCTCCTTCAATGCGTTCCAGCACGCTTCGAGCCCCGGCAGCACGTTTGACGTTACCCACGCTGTCAGGGTGGGGGCCGATACACGCGCTCGTTTAAACAAATCGTCAAATGTACCAATTGCGGGAACGGTCGAGAGTCCACCGATGGGGTCCCAACCGCCGATGGTTAGGGACGTGAGTCGGTCGGGATGATGCAAGGCCATTCCTGTGCCGATCCATCCACCCATCGAGTATCCGATGTAGTGGACCGACGTGATTGATTCGGCGTCGAGTACGGCGACAACGTCACCGGCCCGCTGCTTTCGCTCATAGAACTTTGCGTCGTTGGGTTTGTCACTTTCACCGTGCCCTAGCGAATCCACAGTAATGACGTTGAAGTTTGCTGTTAGAGCATCCACGTAGCCGACGTCTTCCCACGACTTTCTTCGGCTCAGAAGGCCATGTTGAAGCAACACGGTTGACGCGTTTGGCGTCGGGCCTTCGAACGTTTGATAGGCGATGTATTGACCTCGGTGGACAGCTCTCTTCAAATGTTAAACCCGTAGAGACCAGCGGCGTTATTACAGGTGATCTTTTGTTTTATTGGCATGGGAACGTTGGCTAATTCGCGGTTGATGAAATCTTTCGAATCTGGCCAAACTCCGTCGGGGTGGGGAAAGTCACTGCCCCACATAACGTTGTCCTCGCCAAGTATGTCGAGCAAGCGAAGGCCAATGGGATCACTTTGGTAGGTAGCGAAGCACTGTCGCTTCCAATATTCCGACGGTTTCATCGTGAGGGTTAAGTCCTTAAATTGATCTTCCCATTCAAGGTCCATATGTTCGAGGATGTATGGAATCCAACCGATACCACTTTCACCGATTACAATTTTCAGATTCGGGTGTGCTTCCAGGACGCCACCGTAAATAATCTCCATGATGATCTTCGCCATAGCTAGCTGGAAACTCGTAATGTGCACTGCAAATGCCTGACGTCGTTGCAAAGGTCCCAAGTCATCAAAGTGATAGTCGATCCGCGGACCAATCGTGTGATAGTGCACAGGAAGGCTCGCTTCTTCGGCCATCGCCCAAAGAGGTTCCCAGGATGTGTCAAAAAGCGGTGCCATCTCATGCGTATTCGCGACTTCAATGCCTCGAAGAGCCCCGCGTTTTGCCACACGACTGACTTCAGTAAGTGCGGCATCGACGTCGTGGCTCGGAATGCTGGCGAGACCTGCGAATCTGTCAGGAGCAACTTCACAGAACGTCGCCAACCATTCGTTATAGATACGCAATAGCTCCGAGGCTGCATCATCATCGTCGAGACGAGTCGAAGCACCAAGGACGCCGTAGATAACTTCCGCTTGAACGCCATCAAGATCCTGATCCTTGATCCGCAACTTCGGGTCCGTGAGTCGTGGAATACCGAGTTCACCGTCGCGATAGAGGCCCTGTTCCGCCATCCGATCGGAGCGGTGAATCTGACCAGGCACATATGTTCGTCCCGCCGAACCCATGCCATTTTGAAGTCCGAACTGGGCACCGGTTCGAGATACCCAGAACCGACCTTTTTCGGTCTCCGAAACGAAAGGCATACGATCTTTGAAATGGTTTGCGGCTTCGTTAGTAAATAGGTCTTCAGGTAGCCATGGAAGATCGATATGGCAGTCTGCCGAGATGATCTGGTAGTTCATGTTTGTTCCTCAAAACCAAGACTACCGCAGTTCTGTTCCAAATCGACACCCGGTTCCGAAGACCTTTCGGACAAACGCTTCCCCGGGACTGAGAAGATTCGTTGTGTTTGCATTTAAGCTTGTGGGCCGGATCCTGTGGGTGGCCAAGAACGGATTCCGTCCTCGAGCGGGACATTCAGACTTCGTAGTAGCTGGGCGAATAGCATCCAGTTACCAATGGCAATGACGAGTTCGATTTGCTCTGCTGGAGTCTTCAGGTGAACTTTAATTGAATCCCACGTGTTGGGTTGGATGAAACCAACGTCGAGGCAATCGTCGGTCGCCTGCAAGACTGCTCGGTCTGTATCGGATAAATGGGACGCACTGTTCCAGTTTTGAACAGCTAAAAGATCTGCCTGTGGAATATCGAGTCCGCGAGCGACTCGCCAGTGTTGAGTCCATTCGTAATCCGATCCTCGAACCCAAGCGATTCGCATTATCAGTAATTCGCGTAACCGAGGATCTAGAACGTTGTCTTCAAAAAGTAGGCTGGTAAGAGTGTTCGCAATTTCCCGAGCCAGTGACGGTTGATTAAGGAGGATACGGAATACGCTCAGTTCCGCGAAGCGTTCCTGCATCTGTTGCTCTCCGGCACGGCGTTCGGCCTCTTCTTTGGGTAACATCGGAACGGACGGTTTCTGCATGTCGTTTTCTCGTCGGCTTGTGGCGTCAGTGTATCGGTTTGGGAGGAATCGGATGACGGAAGTTATCGATGAATTGATTGAACTGAGAGGGTTACGATTTCACTACCGAGATTGGGCGCCGCAGCAATCCAGTGCACGAGATTTGGTGTTGCTACACGGGTACACGGGCCACTGTCGTTCGTGGGACGCGTTCGCAGAAGTCATGTCAAAACAATACCGGGTACTCGCGCTGGATCAACGTGGTCACGGTGAAACTGCGTGGGCACCAGCCGATCAATACGGGACGTTGGAGATGGTTGCCGATCTAGAAGCGTTCGTCTCAGCCCTTGAACTTGAGGAATTTGTTTTATTGGGGTTGTCCATGGGTGGGTTGGTTGCTATCGCGTATGCCGGTAAACAGCCGGTTCAACTCGAGCGTTTAGTCATCGTCGATATCGCGCCCGAGATCGCCTCGGAAGGAATTCGAAATATCCAACAGAGTGTGGCACGGAGCGACGTTTTCGATTCTCCGGAAGACGCCTTTCAAAGAGCCCGTGCCGATAACCCTGTTCCACCAGAGGGCCATCACTATGATCGGGTCAGGGCCTCGTTAATGAGAACGGATCAAGGCCGTTGGACCTACCGATACGACCGCGCATTGCGCGATCCGGCGAATCAAAGACTCCGGCTTGGGGTTCAAGAGGGGTGGGAATCGGTCGCCGCGTTTAACGTACCGACGTTATTGATCCGGGGCGAGAATAGCCCCTTACTATCCCGGGAAGTAGCGGATAAATTCGTGTCTATCGCTAACGATTGCAGACTTGTGGAAGTTCCTGGTTCGGGACATCCAGTACCGCTCGATAAACCCGATGGCTTTCTAGATGCAGTCCGCACCTTTCTTTAACACGCAGGTGAAAAGATCGTTGACGGTTGCGTTCCTGCTGGCGCTTGTGACGGGGTGTGAGTCTTTATCGCTTGCGATTCCCGTTGGATTCGATCTAACAGGAGAGTGGTTGCTCGATGCGAACTCAAGCGACTCTGCACCGGATACGAAGGCTATTCGTCGTGCAGAAGATATGGATATCGCTCGGGGAAAACAGAAAAACGTAAATGCGTCGGCCGCTTTTGTTGTCCAGGATTTCCCGGTTGTTGCGGCTGAGCGACTGGTGATTGAACAGAACGACGATTCACTGGGTATTCGTTATTCGAACGGTACCTATCGGGACGTTACGTGGGGTAGAACGCAACGGAACTTCTGGCAAATCGAAGCTGGTTGGAGCAACGGTGTATTGGTCATCCTATCGCGACGAGACGATATCACTGGTCGTGAGGAGATGAAGCTAGAGGCTGCTGGCTCGCGGCTACTGGTGACGGTCGATGTGAAGACCGAGGGACGAGACGTGAGGTTACAACGGGTGTATGTGCGTGGGAGTTAGTGGGCCCTCAAGCATTGATGCGTTCGATACGGCCTTACGACATGCGCTAACCGAATGCCAAAGGCTCTTACGGTGGGCGTTAGCGAATGATCCGGAGTCGACGCAGATCATCTAGTTCTTCGCTCGTAAGCGCCAAGAGATCCCGTAAAACCTCTCGCGTATCGGCGCCAAGTTGAGGCGGCGGTTTCGGTGGCGACAATTCGTGGTAATCGAACTTGAAGGGACTGCCTAGAACCTCTTGAATTCGATCACCCTGATTGATGGTCCAGAGCATGTTGCGTTCACGGGTCTCATCGGCCCGGAGCGCATTATCGAGGGAACGGACCTTGCCGGCAGGAAGGTGCCGTAGACGTTCCAACCAGAAATCAGCGGGTTCCTTCTTGAGTGCGCCCTCGATTATTTCTTTCAGTTCGTCGCGATGTAAACGTCGATCGGCAGGCGTCTTGAAACGATCATCGATGGCGAGGTCTGGCCGTTCAATGACGTCTTCACAAAAACGTCGGAACAACCGGTCGCTTCCAACGGCCATGTAAAGCGGTTCAGTTTTGGTTTGAAACAGATCGACGGGCGTTGCTTGCATGTGACTGTTGCCGGTTTTCGGAGGTAGATCACCCGACGTTAGGTAGCCGAGTGCCGCGTTGTTCAAGGCTCCAATGGCGGTGTCGTAGAGCGCGAGGTCGATGAAATCGCCGCGGCCATGGGACGTGCGAGCGTACAGTGCTACCGATATTGCCGAAAGCGCTTGAACGGCGGTCAGGGTATCGATAATCGATAGAGGATGGCGCAAAGGTGGCCCGTTTTCGAACCCCGTCATCGCCATCATGCCCGACTCAGCTTGCAGAACCGGATCTAGCCCGGGCCGGTCCGACATCGACCCCGTTGCCCCATAGGCACTAATCGAAACATAGATCAGCGCTGGGTTTTCGGATCGAAGGATCGATTCGTTGAGGCCGAATTTCGTCATGACGCCGGGTCGAAAGTTTTCGACGAGAACATCACAATGTTTGGCAAGGTTGCGAGCGAGCGCTTGGCCCCGATTCGTTTTAAGGTCGATGGCCACACTCTTTTTGCTTCGGTTAAACGCCGTGAAAAAAGAGCTGATACCTGGCTGGCCGGTTGAGTCCCAGCCTCGCACCTCGTCCCCTGTAATCGGATTTTCAATCTTAATGACCTCCGCACCAAGATCGGCGAGATGTTGTGTAGCGAGGGGACCCGCAATGATGCGGGAAAAATCAAGTACACGAATTCCAGAGAGCGGTATCGACACAATTAACCCAGTCAGCGAACCTTGAGTCAGTGTAGCGCGGTTTCGAGGCGGGTCGACGCGGCAACATTAGTTGTCGGGTTAATTACCTCGCCAATGACGTCAACGCTTGGTCACCACGGAGTCCGAGTTGCGAGATGCACGAGAGGATTGTTTTTCGAAATCAGCGATACTTAGTACGACTGGAGGTCGAAAACTAAGGGTCGGTTCGCCCTGAATAACGACACGAACAGGAGGCGCAACATGCTGAAAAGGGTGCGGCCGGGTGGCTATTTGGTGGTTCGCGAAGATCCGGTGCCCGAAGCCGCGGTTCAATTAGAGCGAGATGGGTACGCGATTATTCGAAGCGCGTTTACGGCGGACGAGATTGCTGCTGCCAAAGCCGAGATCGAGTCGGTCTATGAGCAACTACCGCCGGACGGTCGAGGGGGGAATAAACGGGGCGGTATCGAAGACGACTTTCGCTACGAAATGTTCAATCGTAGCGGACTGTGTCAAAAACTCGTCGGGCGAAGAGAAATCCTCGATGTCATTGACCCGTTACTTGGGGAAGACGCCCACATCATCGCCAATACGTGTTGGAGAAATCCTGCCCAGACCGAACATCGTCACGGTGGTGGCGCATGGCACATTGATGCCGGGCCACATATTCCACTGGGTCCTGACCAAAGTTGGCCTGAACACATTCCACATCCGGTGTTTGCCATCGGAGTGCATATCTTTTTGATGGATTGTCCCGTGGCCTGCGGTCCGACGGGGGTTATTCCCCGTAGTCACCACTCGGGTCTGTTCCCGCCGGTCGAACGTTTACACGATGTAGACCTCGAATGGCAGGGAGAAGGGGTGACCGCATTAACCGCGTTTGCAGGTGACGTTGCGTTATTCGTTTCGGACGTATGGCACCGACGACTGCCGACGTCCGATGAGGATAAAGGTCGATTTTTCTTACAAATACACTACGCCAGACGCGATATCGCGCAGCGAATCAAACCGACCTCGATCGTCAACCACCTACAGCCGGAATCTATCGAACGGATCACGTCGGATCGCGAACGTCGCCTCCTAGGATTGCACCATATGGGGTTCTACGATGGTTGAGTCCATTTTTTCGGCGCAACGAGCATATATATGGAGTCTGAATATCGGTTAAGCGCCGATCGGAATTCTAAAACTTGACCGCCGGACTCGTCGGTTTCGATTTGGTCGGTTAAAGTGAAGCAAACCAGTGGATCAATGGGAATGCAGATGATTGACGTACATTACTGGCCGACGCCGAACGGCTGGAAAGCCACAATCATGCTTGAAGAATGCGAAATGGACTACAACATCGTGCCGGTCGATATTGGAGGTGGTGATCAGTTCAGCCCGGAGTTCTTGCGGATCAGCCCTAATAACCGGATGCCAGCTATCGTTGATCACGAACCGGTGGATGGTGGTGATCCCGTGACGATATTTGAATCGGGTGCAATTCTTGAGTATCTAGCCGACAAGTGCGGCATGTTTCTTCCGTCTACGCCGCGCGAAAGAGCGCGGGTGATGCAGTGGGTCCACTGGCAAATGGCGAATCTGGGTCCCATGATGGGTAATGCCAACCACTTCAAGAACTATGGTCGTAATATTGCCGACGATCCAAAGCAGCTTGAGTATGGGATTAAACGTTTCGTCGGCGAGGTAGATCGATTATCGGGTGTCATGGACGCGCAACTCTCCGTTAACGACTATCTGGCGGGGCCCGAGTACACCATTGCCGACATTATAACGTGGCCTTGGGCCATGTTGATCGGACGCATGATCGACGAAACGATGTGGGAAACGTTCCCGCATCTGAAACGATGGGTGGATACGGTTCGTGAACGGCCGGCCGTCGAGACCGGCTATCGCGTGGGTCGCGATTTGGGTAGACGTGAATTGTCGGAAGACGAAGAGAAACAGCGCCGCGAACTACTCTTCAATCAGACCAACGAGAAAGTCCGTCATGCGCGTGAAGAAGCTGCGAAGGCAGCCTCATGACGGCTGCTCCGATCCAGCTCGAGCGCGAGGGCGATGTTTTTGTTATGTCGATGACGGCCGACGAAAACCGATGGAATACGACGTTCGTTCGCGCCTTTAACGCGGCGCTCGATGAGATTGAGTTGTCTACGGATCCAGTGGCTATGATCACTGCTTCCGTGGATGAAAAGTTTTTTTCGAATGGATTAGATCTCGAATGGATGGCGGCACAGGGCGAACATCCTGGCGGAGATCGGGACGCCTTTGGTAGCGAATACATGGCACTCTGTGCCCGCCTGATAACTTTTCCCGTCCCTACCGTGGCCGCCGTGAATGGTCATGCCTTTGGCGCCGGTTTCATGATCGCGCTGTGCCATGACTTGCGGATCATGCGAGAAGATAGAGGCTACTTATGCGCTAACGAAGTCGAAATCGGCATGACGATACCGGAGCCTGAGTTGGCACTTTTTCGACACAAGATTCCGATGGGTGCCTTTCATGAAACGGTTGTACTTGCACGTCGCTGGACGGGCCCAGCAGCCAAGGACGCGGGCTTCGTGCACGCGACCACGAGCTTGGAGAACGTGCGTCCGGTCGCGTTGCAGACCGCTGAAAGGCAACTTGGTGTGGCGAAAAATCGCGAAGTATTAGGTTGGATGAAGGAACGTTTATACGGTGAACGCGCCGCCATCAACGAATCCCATGGCGCCGCCCATATGCTTCGAAACCCGGCTGAATTTTCGAGGGCCCGGCGTCCGGAGCGATAGTTGCGATTTCGCGATGGAACTCGCTTCTTTTTGATGCCTAAAGCGTATCGGTAACAAACGTTTGTAGCTCCGTCCGGTGACACGGAAATTCTGTTGGTGCGACACGGTGAATCGAGGGTGGCAACCGATGAACGCTCGTCCCCTTTCGTGAATGGTCGTGGAGATCCAGAACTCCAAGTCGAGGGGCGTGAGCAGACCGATGCTGTCGGTGTCGCGCGATATGAAGATGGGGTTCTCTGTTGGTATGCGAGTTATTTAGCCGATCGTTGTTGCCCCACCGTCACAGGGAAGGGTAACCCCGGTCAGGTAGGATCCAGCGCGTGATGAGAGAAATATCGTAAGACCGGACGCGTCCTCCATAGATCCCCAGCGCTTCATCGGGAAACTTTCTCGGACTTGGATTTCCATTTCTTCCGTCGCATAAAGTGGTGCAGTCATTTTTGATTTGAAGGGTCCTGGGGCGATCGCATTGACGTTGATATGGTCGTCCATGAGGTCTCGCGCCATTTGTGCCGTCAATTGACCTAAGCCGGCTTTGGCTGCGACGTATGAATAGTTTCGTAGTCCACCCGGTTTCAGTCCGTTCACAGAGGTGACGTTGATGATGGAGCTTCGCTGATCCGGCGTCGCGGCGGCGCGAAGTTGCGGCAGTAGCGCTTGGGTGAGAAAGAATGGGCTCTTAACATCCAAATCCATGACTCGGTCCCAGGCCTTTTCGGTGAATTCGTCGATATCTAAGCTCCACGTTACCCCGGCGTTGTTAACCAGGACATGAAGTTTGTCTTCCGACGCTTGGAGTATCCCGGCAAGTTCCCTACAGCCTGCGATAGTTGAAATATCACAGGGGATCGCAACGCAAGCACCGAGTTTTGAGAGTTGCGCCTCAGCCTCTCGGCAAGCGTCTTCCTTGCGTGACGAGATATAGACCCGAGCACCGCAGCGAACCAAGCCCTCAGCAATCATTAAGCCGATCCCCCGGGTACCACCGGTGACTAGGACGACCTTGTCTCGCACCCCGAAGAGATGTTCATAAAATGTTGTACTCATAGCGGGTAGCGTACAACGTTGCGATATAGTTTTTATGCGGCTTCGGTAAACATGTCTTCGAGATGGGACTGAGGCAGCGGTTGGGTGCTTCGAGACACCAGGAAGGTCAGGGAAACTGAGACCGCTTCACCCATTGCTGCGCATGAAAATGGATTCGGTCCCTCGCCGTGCAACCAAACGACCGCACCGTGCAACCAACCACTACCAAACCACGACGGATCCAATAATTGGGTGTGAAGGATAAGGAACGTGACGAAACCGGACGCGAGGCCGGTATAGGCACCGGCCCGTGTCACGCCTCGCCATAACGCTCCCACCACCAGGGGCCCGGCGAACGCCGCCATCATCCCCCCGGTGCCGATCCAAACAATCAGCGCGATGTTGGTTTCCATAAGTGTCCAAGCCAGTCCCATGGCGATGACAAGTACGACAACCGTAGTCACCCGACTTATTGTGAGGACTTGCTGATCAAGCTGGTCTTCGGACGGTGTTTTCCTGAGGCGCGGAGCGATTGATCGCCGATAAAGATCGTTCGCAACGATTTGAGATGAAGAGACCACCAAACCATCCGCGGTGGACATGATCGCGGCAAGAATCCCGACGCCAATGAGTGCCGCTAGCCAGGTAGGAAACAATTCGATGAAAACAAGCGGTAGCGCTTGATTGGGATTGGCGCCCTCAAGAAGGAGCGCGTCGCCGAGGAGCGCTCTCGCGAGCAATCCGCCGAGTCCCATCATCCCGAGTGTCAATCCAAAAAGAAAAGCGAGTTTGATGAACGTACGTTGGTCGCCTACACCTTTTAAGGCCCAGAGCTTGTTGCCAAGATGGGGAAGCAAGCCAAGCGGGATGTGGGCAAAAAGTACGGCGATGATTGACCACCACGAATGCGTAAGAGCTGATTCGGGGTTCAGTGGTTGGACTAGATTGCTGTTCTGTGTCTCCAAACGGTCAATCAAACCAGATAAACCCCCATCCACGCCGAAACCCGTGAGGGCCAAAACGATCACGACAATAGCCAGGATAAGCATCATGACCCCTTGGACCCCATCGGTAAGAATGTCGGCATGGGCGCCACCGAGGACTACGTAAAAAAGGAGCACCGTGGTCGTGATCAGGAGTGCCCAGAACGGTGAGAGCCCAAGAAAAATTTCGAACATCACGAGCCCTGAAACCAATTGACCTGCAAGGTAGAAAAACAAAACTAACGAAAAAATAGACACCATGATCCGGATACCTTCGGACTGGTAACGATCGCCCAAGAATTCGGGAATGGAACGGTTGCCGAACTTATTCCCGGTGGTCGCGATCAGGCGCATGGATATGAGAACCCCGAAATAAACACCAATGGGATAAAGAAAATTTCCCCATTGAGAAGCGAACCCCCACTGGTATCCGAGGCCTGGGCCGCCAAGAAAAGTTGCACCGCTAGCCGTTGTCGCCGCAAACGCGAATGCTAGAAAAATCGGTCCGTAAGAACCGCGAGCGGTAGCGAAATCGTCGGCATGCTTGACTCGGCGTTGTCCGATCACGCCGATGGCCAACATGCCGCTGATGTACACCACCATGAATATCCAAGACCATGTCGCTAAATCCATATCATTTCCTTGGTATTAGGCTTGCTGGTGTTTCCAATATTTTTCTATGCCCACCTATCCCATCGCACCGTTTCGGCAACAGGTAATCGCGTCAAAGGACCGAACTTTCCGAGAGGGTAACCGACTGGGATGAGACAATACGCGGCCATGTTGTCTGGCAGGTTCAGCGTTTTTCTTACCGCGGCTGGATTCGATAATCCTAAGGTGGTGGGAGCTGCTCCCAAACCCAAGGCGCGTGCCGCCAATAATAGATTTTGGACAGCCGGCCAAATTGACCCGCCACCACCGCTGGGGGCCCCTTCGCTGATTGGTCCGTCAAACTCGTAACAAGCGACGATTAGGACCGGAATTTCATGCATGTGTTCCGCTTGCCAGAGCACGGCATCGAGCATTCGCGACCGCTTGTCCGTGTCTTGATGCGGCAAAGCCGCAGGACGCCCGGACGCTGGACCGATGTATGCCTCCACCGCAGATCGGTTTAAATCAGCGAGAGTTCTTCGCTGCTCTGGATCGCGCACCACAATCCATCGTGCGCCTTGTTGATTGGAACCCGTTGGTGCCTGGTTGGCGGCATCGATCAATTGAAGGATGTCTTCTTCGGGTACAGGGTCAGTTTTTAGACGCCGCATTGCACGGCAGCTATACATAGTGTCAAAAAGCCCGGGTTGTTCACTCACAGCAATGTCCTCAGAGTTTGTGTTAATCAAGCGGTGGGAGGTCTGCATATGAAGGTTCGTCGCCTTCGGATTTGGCACGAAAATATGCCTGCATTTCGGTTCCCTGCGATACGGCACCCATCCAAACCGATTGGTATCCCAGCGTTTCTTGAATACTGTGTTCGCGACCGTAATTGAGCAGGTGCTTCGTGCTTGTGACGGCGAGTGGGGATTTGGATGCAATTTCTTTCGCAATTGACATGACAGACGTCAGCATCTCGTCGTGGGTGGCGTAAACATTGTTGATAAGGCCGATTTCTTTCGCTTCCTCGGCAAAGAGACGTCTCCCTGTGTACGCGAGTTCGCGCATCAGTCCATCGGGGATGAGGTTGGGCAAGCGCTGCAATGTACCCACGTCCGCGGATAGCCCAATATTGATCTCCTGAATGCAAAAAAAGGCGTCCGATGTGCAGTAACGCATGTCACAGGCGGAAACCATGTCGACGCCGCCGCCGATGCATGCGCCTTGAATGGCAGCTAACACGGGCATCCGGACCTTTTCGATGGTCGTAAACGCTTCTTGAAGACCCGCGAGGTTGCGACGGGCACGCTCGCCCCGTCGACCTGCGTCGAAGGATTGTTGGGGTGCGGGAGTAGTGAAAGCGGCCGTATCCATGCCCGAGGAGAAGTGTTTGCCTTGCGCCGAAATCACCAACGCGCGGACGGTACCACTCGAATCCATTTCCATTACCGCTGCTGGAAACTCGTTCCAAAACGCTGGGGGCATTCGATTAAATTCGTCGGGTGCGGCGAGTTCGATGTGGCCAACGCCGTCGTTGATCGAGGTGTTCAATCTGGTGTAGTTCATAACATCCTTCTATGCAATGTCGATCAGGAGCATACCGACCTGTCGGTCGGCGACACCTTGGATCATAGCGCCGCAACGCGATCTGTTTCGTATGGCGGCGGGAATTGATTCAAACTCCCGTCTCCATGCCAGCCCGCTCCCGCCACAAACTATAGCAGGATGGTGTGACGGATTTGATCAGTTCGAGGATGTCGATGCGTCGAATACGACCAACTAGTAACGCCGTTTCGGTTCTCGTGCTAAGTTTGACAGCCGGGCAGGAGCATTGAGGAAGGACGAACGTGGCGTATAACAAACCCATCCCTCGTAAGGGTCAGCACAACCAGCCGTTTTGGGATGGCGCTAAGGAAGGCAAGCTGATGCTGCCGCGATGTACGTTGTGCGGGAAAGTGCACTGGTATCCGAGACTGATATGTCCATCGTGCCACTCCACGGATTTGGAATGGATCGAGGGCAGTGGTGAGGGGCGACTGCACACGTTTGCCGTTCAGCACCGTGCATTTGGTGGTTGGGCGGAAGAGGTTCCCTACGTGACTGCATATATCGATCTTAATGAAGGCGATCGAATGATGACGGTCCTTCGTGGCGTGGATCCGAACAAGCCTGAGGACATCAAGATAGGGGCAAAGGTTAAGGTCGAATTCGACCAAGCTGATGACGATACACACATCCCGTTTTGGCGGGTGGTGGAGGAGTAACCATGGCAGCAACAAATTTATCGATGGGCGCAGCCATCGTCGGAGCGGCGGAATCGAACGAAATCGGTTATCCCGAGGAACGGGGTGACAAGGTTACTTCGTTGCAACATCACATTCAGGCGATCAAGAACGTTTCTGATTACACGGGTATACCCATCTCGGATATCGAAGGTGTTTTTTCTACTGGATGGTCGGTGGAGTTGGCAGAACATCTAGGCATCCGGCCCCATTACATCGATACAACCTCGGTTGGCGGCTGTTCATTTGAGATACACGTACACCATGCGCTAGCAGCCATTGCGTCGGGAATCATTGATGTTGCCGTTGTCAGTCATGGCGAAGCGGGTTGGTCGTATCGTGGTGCGGGAGGCGGTGGCGGTGGCCGTGGAGAGATGTCACCGGGCGCAGAAATGACCATGGCCTATGGAACCTTCGGTGCGCCATCGCAATACGCGCACGCCATGGTTCGACACATGCATCAATATGGGTCAACGGTTGAGGACTTCGCCCACATCTCGGTCGTGACGCGAGAGTGGGCGCAGAAGAATCCACGCGCTCTGATGTTCGCGGACGCTTCTCAAGCAGAGGTGAAATTAGGCGAGCGAACACCCAACCCGTTTGGCGGCCCGATTACCGTACAAGATGTCTTAGATGCTCGAATCATTGCGTGGCCATTGACATTATTTCACTGCTGTTTGGTGACAGATCATGGTGGCGCAGTCATCGTTGCACGACCGGAGATTGCGCGGAGCCTCCGTACGAACCCCGTCTGGATCGCGGGCGCTGCTGAATCCATGGCACATCAGAATATGTTGGAGATGGATGACTTCACGGCGACCTCCGCGGCACGCTCGTCGGCGATCGCGTACGAGATGGCGGGCCTTGGGCCTCAGGATATGGACATGGCGATGATCTATGACTCGTTCACGGTCACCGCGGCAATCACCGCGGAGATGCTTGGTTTGGCGCCCAGGGGTCAAGGCTATCGTTTGTGGAAGGATGGAGATGCTGCGCCCGGCGGCCGGCTGCCGATCAACACCAACGGGGGTGGCTTGTCATTTAATCACTCAGGGATGTATGGGATGCAATTGCTGGTTGAGGCGTATCGACAGTTGTCGGGAACGGCAGAAGACGGCATCAACGGTATTGAAGGAAAACAGACGGATTCGCACACCTGCGTCGTTAATGGTACCGGCGGAACGCTGTCGACCACGGGGACGCTAGTACTGGTTTCCGATGATTAAGGATCGTTGGGTAAGCGATACGGCGTGACCATCAACATATTAGGTATATAGGAACGAGTTGCGTGGCAACCTATCAAGCAATTCAAGCTTTGCCCGATGGGAAACCAGGCCCCTGGGGTGAATCCGTCGCCATTCGATACGATCGACGGGACGTCTTGCTCTATGCAGTGGGCATTGGGACGCACGATCTTCGTTTCGTTTATGAAGGTCACCCGCAATTTGCCGTGTTCCCAACCTTTTCGATTCGTTGGGGGGGCAGCGGTGCACCCGTCGATACGACTCTAATTCCGTCGTCGCCAGGGCCTCTGAACATTGATGCGGAACGGTACCTTGAAGTGATCGCACCGCTCCCGATTTCGGGCGAAGTAACGGTTCGATCGCGTCTCATTGGCGTACACCCGCGTGGCAGGGGCAACGGGTTTTGTGAGTATGAAAGTTTAGTTACGGATGCGTCGGGGAACGACTGCGTGCGGATGGTTAACGGATCGTTTCGGCGCGGCGTCGAAAAACTCGGTGATATTGAGCCCTTTGAAGGCGCGGGCATGACGTTTTCGGAAAAACTCACGACTCCTGATCGCCCGCCTGATTTTTCTTCCAATACGTTGATTCCCGTCAATCAGGCACATGTTTACCGACTATCTGGTGATTACAATCCTCTCCATATCGATCCGGAGTCGGCAAGTTTTGGCGGGTTTGATGAACCGATTCTTCACGGTCTGTGCACCTTCGGTCATTGCGCACACCTCTTACTTGAAGGACTTTGCGGTGGCGACGCTTCTCGATTTCGCCGGATCAAGGTACGGTTTTCGGCGCCCNTTTTNCTCGGTGAGACGTTGCACATCGATGCGTGGGCGGATGGAGAGAGCCGGTTCCAATTCGAAGGACGTGTCGACGAGCGGACCGTCGTCTCTAACGCCTATTTCGAATTTGAATGACCCAAATGTAACGCCGGTGGCATGGCTGACGGCGTGAAACGTCCCTGAGAATGGCGTTCGCAACTCACGGGTCTAACACGACGTTTGACTACATCGTTGTTGGTGCAGGAACGGCAGGCTGCGTCCTGGCGAACCGACTGAGCCATGACCCGAATTGTAAGGTCCTGCTCCTTGAAGCGGGCGGAAAAGATAACTATTTCTGGATCGATATTCCCGTGGGTTACCTNTACACCATCGGGAATTCGCGCACGGATTGGTGTTATCAAACGGAAGCNGATGANGGGCTTAACGGNCGACGNATCGNGTATGCGCGCGGAAANGGGCTCGGCGGNTGTTCTTCGATTAATGCCATGATTTATATGCGGGGGCANCGCNGNGATTACGATCACTGGGCTNAATTAGGCAATCGNGGTTGGGGTTGGGATGATGTNCTNCCGGTTTTNAAGCGGTCNGAACGNTACCAGCANGGCGNGGATGCNTGGCACGGTNCCNGTGGNGANTTNCGNGTCGAAGAACGAAGGGTGAACTGGGAAATACTCGACGCCTGGCGCGATGCAGCTGCGGCCTGCGGCATTCCAAAAATTACCGAATTCAATCGGGGTGATAATTTTGGGAACGCGTATTTTCAAATGAACCAGCGTCGGGGTGTACGTTGGAGCGCGACCAAAGCGTTTTTGCGGCCCGTGATGAACCGGTCGAATCTAACGGTGCTAACCGACGCTAACGTACGCCGCGTCTTGTTTACTGGCCCTTTGGGGGAAGCACAGGCAACCGGCGTAGAAGTCGCAATCGAAAATCACCTCGAGACGTTTCTTGCGAGTCGGGAAATCTTGCTTGCCGCAGGGTCCATCGGGTCGCCGCAATTGCTTCAATTGTCTGGAGTTGGAGCGCCCGAACTGCTGAGGACATATGACGTTCCAATAGTTCATGAACTCCGGGGGGTGGGTGAGAATCTGCAGGATCATCTCCAGATCCGTAGCATTTTCAAGGTAAGTAATACGGTCACGCTTAACCGTCGAGCACGAACGTGGTTCGGCAAGGTAGGAATGGGGCTTGAGTATTTGGCGTTTCGATCCGGGCCGCTCACGATGCCACCGTCTCAATTAGGGGCGTTTGCGAAAAGTGACCCGGGAAGAGATTCTGCCAATATCGAGTGGCATGTACAGCCTTTGTCGTTGGATCGATTTGGCGAGCCACTCCACCGTTTTGATGCCATCACGCCGTCAGTTTGTAACCTTCAACCCACCAGTCGGGGCCATGTACGGATCACGAGCCGCGACCCAGAGAAACATCCAGCCATCACCCTCAACTACCTTGCGACCAAGGAAGATTGCGAGGTCGCAGTTCAGGGGATGCGATTTACCCGACGGATCATGGCGGACGAAGCGCTGGATCGATTTCAACCGATGGAATGGCTGCCCGGATCGCAAATTACATCGGATGACGAGATGTTGGATGCCGCTCGGGACATAGGCACCACTATTTTCCACCCGGTGGGGACCTGCGCGATGGGCGACAACGAACTCGCTGTGGTAGACGATCGATTGCGAGTCCGGGGGATCCGTGGCTTGCGGGTCATTGACGCATCGGTGATGCCAACCATCACGTCGGGTAACACCAATGCACCCACGGTGATGATTGCCGAGCAAGGCGCTCGTTTTGTTGCCGAGACTGGGCGAAGCAAGGCAGATTAGACGAGCAGGGCCGACGTCTTGTATACGTAGGATCGATTCCAGACCCATGCCAACAAACCGACCACGACGTTGGTGACGGCGGTGGCAATGAAGATTCCTTGGTATCCCCAGAGGCGATCCGCCACGATAGCCAACGGTACATACAAAATGAGGGTCCGTAGTAAGGAAATCACGAACGGTGGAAACGGTTTTCCGACTGCGTTGAAACAAGAACTGGCGACCGACATCATTCCCATGAATCCAATGCTGAGCGGAATCACCAGAAAGAAAGAACGGGCGACGTCTATGACGATAGGGTTGTCATCAATCATGGCTACCAGCGTTGTCCCCACTAGCATCATCACTGCGAACGTCAAGACACCCCAGGCAAGACAAAAACTGTGGCATAGCGTTAACGCTTTCTTGACCCGATCGTAATACCTGGCACCCCAATTTTGTCCGATAAAGGGCTCCGACGAGGAATAAACCGACCAGAGGATCATGTGCGCCATGGTTTCAACCCTTGAGGCAACGTTAAAACCGGCGACCACTTCATGCCCGTGGGACGAGAGCAGTCGGGTGATGATTGCCATAGATAAGGGTTGAACCAGCCCGCTCGCGATCGCGGGGCCGCCGACGTAGAGAATGGCTTTCCAAGAACCGATGAGTCCGACGAAGGACCATTGGACCATTCGAGCTCTAACCAAAAGCAGCGCGAAAAGAAAAACACTCATAAATCTCGAGACGACGTATGCCCAAGCAGCGCCTGCAATACCGAGGCCGAGGCCGAAACCCCCGAACGAATCAAAGATGAAAAATGGGCAAAGGATAATTTGGATGATCGAGCCCGCGGTCATGATGATCCCCGGACTTGCTGCGCTGCCGGTGGCCCTTAAGAGTGTTGACCCAACAATGGAAACTAGAAAAAACGGCATTCCAATCATGTAGACCTGGAGGTACTCGATGGTCATGGTGCGTACCGTGTCTTGTGCACCGAGCAAAGCGGTGATGGACGGAGCAGCGAAGTAGCCCGCGAGACCAAGAACGGTTCCCACGAGCACGGCAAGTAATTCGGCGTGCGAAACCAGGCGTCGGACGTTGCCGCGATTGCCGCTGCCTGCGGCTCGTGCAATAACCGATGAGGCGCCGGTACCGATTCCCATCGCAAACGCGAATAGCGTGATCGTGACCGGAAAAGCGAAACCCATGGCGGCGAGTGCTTCCGTGCCTAAGAATCCCAGGTAAACGGCTTCGCCGAGTTGAGCGATGTTCATGGTGATGGATCCCATCGCCATGAACGCACCGAGGCGTGTCAAATGACCGACGACGCTCCCTTGGGTAAAACTACCGAGGTCTTGTCGATCCGTCGTCTCGATTCTGGGCTCGCTGGCGGTAACTCCCTCCGCGTTCTCTGTCGATTCGATCAGACAACCCCTTCAACATGGCTGGAGTGCACGATGATGTCGTGTCCCCCTGGTTCTTGGAGGGTGAAGGAGCGATGGAAACGGGCATCGGTGATCGGACTCGGTCCAAGCCCGAGCTCTGTGAACGCAGCATGACTAGCGTCGACGTTGTCAACCATGAGGTCAAACGCTGCGTTGAGATCGTCATCAGGGTCACCTTTCGACAAAATGAGGTGCGTTCCGCCGCGTAGTTCAAGAATGGCAATATCAGATCCAGGTGACACGTCGCGCATCCCGGCCGAAACAAAGAAGGCTTTGCTTTCGGCTGGATCGGGTACCGTCATGCTGAGGTGTCCGACCCAAACCGCGGGTCTTGTATCTTCGGATTTTCGGGTCCACCGTGACCGACTCGCCGTTTCCTCGACCGTTTGACCGGCTTTCGACCATCCGGTAAATCCTGCTTCAAGGTGGGCCACGTTTTGATAACCCATGTCCATTAACGCCTTCGCAGCAAAAGCCGATCGGCCGCCGCCCGCGCAGAACACAATGGTGCGTTGTTCCTCGCTAAAGTAATTACGGAAGTAAGGACTGGCAGGGTCCGCCCAAAATTCAAGCATGCCGCGGGGGGCGTGGATTGCGCCGGGAATCGTTCCCAAATCGACCTGCTCTTGAATTTCGCGAATGTCGAGCAGGAGTGGTGGTTTCGGCGCGGCAAGTTCTTTTACGAGCGCTTCAACGCTGAGGTTTTCGATGGTTTGCTTAAGTTCATCGACCGATTCAAAAATGGGCTTGATGGCCATCGTCGTCTCCCGTGGATCCGCAACCAGTGTAACCCGATAAACGACAGCTTGAATTGCGGGAGATTGACCGTGAAGATCTTTATTCCTGGTAATTGGTGTAGCGCTGTGACTGAGACTTTTGCAGAGATCGACGGCTTGCCGGACTTTAGCCGTATTAATCCTGACGGAATCGAAAAAGCGATTCACGAATTGCTAGCGACTAACCGAGAAGAAGTCGCTGGGATCGTTGCGCGTGCAAGTGCCGATCCCGCGTGGGACTCGCTGGTAGCGCCGCTGGAGGAGATTGACGACCGTTTAACGAAAGCGTGGGTGCCAATTTCTCATCTAAACGCGGTCGTCAACACAGAAGCGCTGCGTACGGCTCACGACGGCTGTTTAGTGGCATTGACTCAGTATTCGACTGAACTCGGACAGTCGCTGCCGCTTTACCAGGCATACAAGAACTTGCGGTCGAGTAAATCGTACGACGACGAACTGTCCTCGGCACAGAAAAAAGTTGTGGATAACGCGCTGATTGATTTTGAGTTATCC
>PBGU01000031.1 GCA_002719135.1 Gammaproteobacteria bacterium | reverse complement strand
ACTGGCAAAACGACGTTGTCGGCAGATCCAGACTGTCTGTTGATCGGGGACGACGAACATGGGTGGGGTAGAGGAGCCGTTTTCAATCTCGAAGGCGGTTGCTACGCGAAGTGCATCGATCTGACGCGGGCAAACGAACCGGTGATATTCGATGCAATACGCTCCGGCGCCATAGTCGAAAATGTAGTGATTGATCCCGAAACACGTGAGCCGGATTATGCGGATGATTCGATTACCGAAAACACGCGCGCTTGTTATCCCCGTACAAATATTGAAGCGAGGGTCCCCGAAAACCGCGCCGGCGAACCCGCGTCAATCATCTTTCTTACTTGTGACGTTAGCGGCGTTTTGCCACCAATCTCGATTCTGAGCAAAGAAGCTGCGGCCTACCATTTCTTGTCCGGGTACACAGCGCAGGTGGGTTCGACCCTCGTGGGTTCGACCGAGGCATATTCGGCAACGTTTTCGACATGTTTCGGGGCGGCTTTTTTCCCGCGTCCAGCGGGTGTCTACGCTGACCTTCTCATGAAACGGATCGAAGAATATGGCTCCAAAGTGTATTTGGTAAATACTGGCTGGAGTGGTGGTGGTTACGGTGTCGGCGAACGTTTTAGCATTCCCGTCACAAGAGCCATTATCCACGCCATCCAATCTCGGTCCGTTGAGGAAACCACAACGCGAGACTTAGCTGGCCTCAATTTAACAATCCCTACACGAGTCGAAGGCGTTGATCCGAACATGCTGGACCCTAAACAAGCGTGGTCCAACCCGAAAGCTTATGAGGATGCTGCGGCGGCCCTAATCGCTAAATTTCGTGAGAATTTTTCGAAGTTCCGTGTTGATGCGAAGATCTCGGGCGCCGGCCCAGGATAGCTCCGACTCGCGCCGTCTAGTAGTCGTGCGGACAGCAACACAAAACTCGGGAGTAACAAGCTTTTTGCAAACGAGTTTTGACTCTGAGTAACGCGAGTACAAAAGGCATGAGCGAATTCGACAATGGCGTATCCGCGATCACAGGGAATCCGGGGCTAGGACGTCTTTGCAGGGGCATCGAGAAAGAAAGTCTAAGGATTACGCCAAACGGTACTTTGTCCCCCTTACCCCACCCCGAAAGACTTGGATCGGCTCTGCGCCATCCCTTCATCACCACCGACTTTTCCGAAGCACAGCTAGAGCTCATCACGGGGATATCCCAATCCGCGGACGATTGCATAGACGAGCTGACTAATATTCATCGAGTCATCTATAAAGAAATCGGAGAAGAACTTCTCTGGGGTGCAAGCATGCCTTGCATACTCGATAACGACACGAGGATCCCCATAGGCTATTACGGGTCTTCCAACATTGGACGCGCCAAAACCGTATATCGGAACGGTCTGGGAAACCGATACGGCAAGTTGATGCAAACCATTTCAGGAATCCACTACAACTTCTCATTACCCGAAACACTCTGGCCAGCCATTGCAGTTGCGAAAGAACAACATCTCGACCAAGGTTTTCAGGATCAATCATACTTCCACCTAATAAGAAACTTCAGACGTTATTCGTGGCTGCTGATTTATTTGTTCGGCGCGTCTCCGGCCGTCTGCACATCCTTTATCCGCAATCGTGAACACGACCTCAAAGCCCTCGACGAACATTCCCTGTATTTGCCCGAAGCAACATCTTTGCGCATGGGGCCTCTCGGCTATCAGAGTGGCGCGCAGTCCGACTTACATGTCTCCTACAACAGCCTTGAGCATTACATGCAGACCATGATCGACGCCCTAATCCGTCCTTTTCCGGCATACGAGACCATCGGCGTTGAAGTAGACGGCCACTACCGACAACTCAATACTTCCCTGCTGCAGATCGAGAACGAATTCTACGGATCAATTAGGCCCAAACGCCGCATTCAGACGGGAGAACGCCCTATAAATGCGCTGCGTAAAAGAGGCGTTGAATATGTTGAAGTCCGATGTCTTGACCTCAACCCTTTTCTTGAGGTCGGTATCGATACCGAAACGTTGAGATTTCTGGACGTTTTCTTGTTGGTTTGTTTGCTTTTACCTAGTCCCGACGATACCGCCGACGAGTCGAACGAAATTCTGCACAACCAACTTACCACGGTACGCGAAGGCCGGGACCCAAATGCAACCTTAGTTTCCAGTGGAAGGACCAGAAATTTGCGTCAATGGGCGAGCGAACTACTGGATTTGGCTGATCGATTAGCTTCGGTAATCGACGAGGTCTCGGGTACTACGCAACACCAAGCAAGCGCGGAGGCACAACGACATAAGGTTACAGACGCATGCCTTACTCCTTCCGCTCGAGTAATCAAGGAAATGAACGATCAACGAGTCTCTTTCTTTCGCTTGATAATGAACCTTTCCGAAAATCACCGCCAAGCCTTTACTAACGAGCCAACGAATCCCGATCTGCAGCAACGCTTCGCTTCGCTCGCCGAAAAATCGATGCGTGATCAATTAGCGCAAGAAGTTGCCGACACGCAAACATTCGAAGAGTTCCTCGAGAGCTATCTGAGGCTCGACCTAGATTGAACTTCCTTGCTCACTGTTTACTTGGTTATCCNGAAACCGCGTTGATCGCNGGGGGATTTATAGGTGATTTTGTCAAGGGTCCGGTCCCNAGTTCGTTGCCANGCGANCTCGCTCGAGGCGTTCGGCTGCATAGNCATCTCGACAGTACCAGTAACCGAATGCCCGAAATGCGTAAAAGTTACGNCCACTTTGGNCCTGATCTTCGACGTCCTGCNCCTGTNTTNCTGGACCTGATCGCGGATCACGTCCTAGCACTCCAGTGGAGACGCTATGGCATCGGTGAACTCACCGAATTCACGACAACTTGTTACNANGCAATAGGCCGCTACCCGCTGNCAAAAGATGCCAAGCTATTTTACGACCGCATGAAGGNAACGGATCTTCTGGCNNGATACGCNAAACGNGAGGTAATCGAACGGGCCATGTTCTACATCCTCAAGCGCCTTNGCTNCGACCGTTTCGANCAACAGCTTCATGAAATTCTCANTATAAAATNTGACGACTTTTGTCACGACTTCCACGAATACTTTCCATTGTTAGGCGAAGTTGCACAAACGTTTATTGCAGAAGAGCATTGACCAAAAGTACTCCAGCAGTGACCATCGAACGATGACCAACTACTTGCGTTCAATCGATAGTGAAGATTGGAGCATTCTGACCGTTGCAGCAGGGGCTACGTTCCTATTCGTAGCGTTAACACTCGAATACGTCTTCAACCAATCACCCTGTGCGCTCTGCCTCAATCAAAGGATGTGGATGATCCTAGCGACGCTTCTCGCGGCGGGAGGTCTGGCTCATAACCCTCGACTCGGCATCTATCCGTTTCTGTCACTGATATCGAGTGTTGTCGGCGTCGGATTTGCGTTGCGACAGATTTACTTGCAGATTACGCCATCCGCAGCATCTTCATGTGGACCCGGGCTGGATTACCTCGTGTCCAATCAATCTCCCTTTGCTGCTATTTTGAAAGCCCTCACCACGGGTACTGGCGATTGTGCCGAACCTTCCGTTATCCCGATAGCAGCTTTAGTGGCGTTCGTGATGTTAGGCGCCGGGGCAATCATGCAATGGCGAAACTAATACTAAATCCGGATTAGCTCCCACTCCTCGTCTATGCTCCAAATTCGTAATGTCTTATTAAGGCGCGGCGACCGAATACTCTTCGACTCCATCAACATCACGGTACACCCCGGACATCGTGTTGGGGTGGTGGGTCGCAACGGCGCCGGCAAGACCACCTTATTCGAATTGATCGAGGGACGACTTAATCCCGAAGAAGGGGACATCTCGATTCCTAAAGATTGGCGTCTCGCCTGGCTAAAACAATCGACTCTACCGTCAGCGCGAAGTGCAATCGAATACGTAATCGATGGCGATCATAAACTGCGCCAAATTGAACGCGAAATTCGTGTTGCCGAAACGTCTGGCGACAACGACCAACTCGCGAACCTTCACGTCGAATATGACGATGCTGGCGGTTACCATGCCAGTGCAAGGGCTGGAGAAATTCTGCACGGCCTAGGATTCGTAGGTCCAGATTTCCACAAACCGCATCGAGCGTTTTCCGGAGGCTGGCAGATTCGTCTTAACCTCGCCCAAACATTAATGAGCCCCTCGGAACTTCTTCTACTAGATGAGCCCACGAACCACCTCGACCTCGACGCAACCGTGTGGTTAGAAAGATGGCTCCAACGGTATGATGGAACATTATTAACCATCGCCCACGACCGCGACTTTCTTGATGGAACCGTCAACGAAATAGTCCATCTGCACGATACCTCCGCTACAACCTACGCTGGGAACTATGCGTCATTCGAACTTCAACGAAACGCCGAGCTCGCACAGCAAGCAAGTTCACATCGAAAACAAGAAGTCGAACGTGCACGAATACAGCGTTTCGTCGATCGCTTCCGAGCAAAAGCTAGCAAAGCTAAACAGGTACAAAGTCGACTGCGCGCACTCGACCGAATGCCATCAATTGCCTTGTTGCACAGCGAATCGCCTTACCAATTTTCGTTCACGAACCCTGAAAAGACCTCGAATCCCCTAGTTGTCGCGGACGATTCAACGATCGGTTACGGTCAAACGCCGATTCTGAGGAGTCTCACGCTTCGTCTTTACCCTAAAGATCGTATCGGAATTCTGGGCATCAACGGCGCGGGTAAAACGACCCTGTTGCGCGGCTTGGCAGGGGAATTAAGTCCTATGAACGGGCAAATCGTACGCGGCAAGCATGCATCTATCGGATATTTCACGCAGCAACAGCTTGAACGTCTTGAACCCGACGCAACGCCAATGGCAAAACTCAGTGAAATTGAACCGATGCAGGATCAAAACGCTCGAAATTACCTCGGCGGCTGGGGATTTTCAGGCGATGACATCCATCGACCGGTCAAAACCTTCAGCGGTGGCGAAAAGGCCCGCTTAGCATTGGCGCTCATTGCGACGCAAAAGCCAGCAATCCTTCTTCTCGATGAACCCACCAATCATCTAGACGTTGAAATGCGCCAAGCGCTCACGCTCGCGCTCCAGGAGTACGAAGGCGCATTACTGCTGGTGTCCCACGATCGCCATCTGTTGCGGCACACTGTCGACACGTTTTGGCTGGTCGCCGGGGGCGCGGTGACACATTTTGACGACGATCTGGACGCCTACGCCGAATTAGTGAAGCGCAAGTCTGCAAAACGGGGCCCTACAGTACCAAACCATGCGCAAGAAAGGCGTCGGTCGAAAGCAGATGCACGAATCCGCACCCGATCATTGCGTCAACGCAGAGATCAATTGGATGCGGACATGGCGCTGCTCCAATCTCGACTAGATCAACTAACCGAACAGCTAGCTAATCCAACGATCTACACGTCCGAAACCACGGCCAACATCAGAGTATTATCGGAAGAACACGGGCAACTAAAGAAAAAAGTCGCGACGCTGGAGCAATCCTGGCTCGATATTGAAGAGTGCCTAGAACAAAGTAGAGAGCCCTAGCTCCGCATTGGATCGAACGGCTGGCCGCTATCCTGCAGCTGGGCGTTCGTATATCGATTTCTCGTTCTTGGCTTCTTCCGAAACTTTGCGTCCCAATGACATATAGGTTGGGATTTCCTCATCCGCAAGCTCTTGCAAGCCCTTCTTTCGAGCCATCGCGGCTTCAATATAAGGCGCCAACTCCTCGAGTTTTGCTTGTTCACGCGCGGGTTCGCGTTCCTTGAATTCAGGCATCACTTCTGTGGCAAAGATCTCTAGAGCTTCGCAGATATGTTCGTGCTGATTGCGTCCTGCTTGTTGAATGAACGTCACTTGGTCAACGCCGCATTTCTCAAATTTCAGCAAGTGTTCGCGAAGGTCGTCGGGGGTTCCTATGCCGCCTCGGCTGCCCGCGAGAGCCTGGGTTATATCCATTTCGGCCATATCCCCCCGCGCTTTCTTCACTTCCTCAAATTGCTTCCAGAGGTCAGTTCTGCCCGGTTTGTGTTCGCCAAACGCATACAGGCTACCCAGCGCAAAACCGAAGAATTCAAAACCATCCAAACCACGTTGAATCGCCGTTTCACGATCGTGATGGCAAGAAAAGCTGGAGACCATGCAAATATTCGGATTTACAGCATGGCCGATTGGAATGCATTCATCCGACTTTAAAATAGCGTAGTACTCATCGACCCATTCTTGAGCCTCCATCGGGTCAACGAATGCAAATGTCAGCGCACCGATACCAAGTCGTGCCGCCATCCGTATCGTTTCACGTTGAGAACAAGCCACCCAAAGTGGTGGGTGCGGTCGTTGAACGGGTTTCGGNACCACATTGCGGCAAGGCATGTCGAAATACTGACCTTGATATCCAGGAAAGGGATCCATCGCGAGCATGTTGCAAACCTGTTCCAGCGACTCAAGATAGATCTTGCGCTTCTCGGCAACCGGAATCTTGAATCCCCCCAGTTCCAGCTCTGCCGACGACTCGCCCGTACCAAAATCGATACGACCGTTCGACACCAAATCGAGAGTGGCCACGACTTCTGCCGTNCGAGCNGGATGATTATATTGAGGGATTACTTGGCGAATTCCCTGACCTAAACGAATGTTCTTGGTTCGCTGGGAACAAGCTGCCAANAATACTTCNGGGGCAGANGAATGCGAATATTCTTCCAGAAANTGATGTTCCACCTCCCAGGCGTAGTCGATNCCCANCCGATCGGCTACTTCGACNTGTTCTAACGCATCGTTAAAAAGTTTCTGCTCNTCTCCTTCNTTCCAAGGCCGAGGCAACTGATGCTCATAAAAAATACCGAATTTCATAGTNGGCGGACCATATTTCCTAGTTCGTCGATCTAGTCAATCTGATCGACCGAACAAATTCAAGNTCTANACCTAAATTGCTTCCTNGTTGGACGGTNAGTTATNACTCGATAAACTACCGAACGTTCGTTCCATCTGAGGATTTCNGTGCCACGCTCAACCCNGGTCAGGAAAGAAATCGTNGGNCACCTTTGCGACGTATTCAGNTCTCATGGTTANGAAGGAACAACCATGGCTGTGCTATCGCANGCCACCGGTCTGCAAAAGNCTAGCCTTTACCATCACTTTCCAGGTGGCAAGAACGAAATGCTGGAAACCGCAGTGCTCGCGACGATCGTTGAATTAGAACGCCGGGTATTTCGCTTTCTCGACACCAACGACGACGCCGCTGAACGCATCGCTCAAGTACTCGGAGGATTCGAGACATATACGAATGGAGGGCGGCGAAGCTGCCTACTCGCTGTGATTGCACAAAGTTCCGTTGCCGAAAATTTCAAATCCAGAATAGCGGCTCAATTCAGTGCGTGGATCACACGCCTGGGTACCACGCTCGTTGAATTCGGACACAGCCCAATACGCGCCGACACGCTGGCTCTTGAGACTCTCGAAACGCTATATGGCTCTTTTGTTGTTAGTCGTCTGTTGGGTACTTTTGAGATCTTTGACCTTGCTCTCGAACGTTGCAGGACGAATATCGGTCTCGTTGATAAAATTGAATTCTCATAGCCGCATGTAATCGTTCACACGCTTCGAAAGACCCAATAACCTCCCCGAAACATTCTTGCGACGCCAAGTACCCGCCGCCAATCGCGCAGCGTCCATCCGCGTCGGATAGACGTGTATCGTCGAAAAGATTTTTCTTAACCCCAGTCCATGGGTCATAGCTGTCACATATTCACTGATAATTTCACCCGCCTCGGGAGCGACTACGAGCGCTCCAAGTAAACGATCACTACCACGCGCGGTGATAAGCTTCACGAAACCTTCCGTTTGTCCTTCGGTCTGGGCTCGATCCACGTCGTCCAATTGATAGTGAGTCACAACGACATCGCGCCCCAGGGCTCGCGCTTGCTCTTCGGACAGTCCCACACGCGCGACCTCTGGATCCGTGTACGTTGCCCAGGGCACCACCGATTCGTCTAGCGCATACCGCCAAAAGGGCCTCGCCAAAGCGTTGGCTGCGGCGATCCATGCCTGATGTCCCGCCATATGTGTGAACTGATATGGCCCCACCACATCACCTGCCGCGTATATGGAGTCGACCGTGGTACGTAAGTATCGATCGACGACCAAAGTGCCATTAGCTTCGGTTTTTATTCCCAGTTTTTCGATACCCATTCCCGTCGTTCGCGGCCGCCGACCTGCGGCTATTAGAATGCGATCGAAATTCAGCTCCTCTACCGAAATAGATCCCGTGACCGTAAGGCGTTTTCCGACACATCTGTCGGGTCTATAACCGGTCAGGACCCGAACGCCCTCACGCCGAAAGATATCCGCCATTATTGTTCCGACTTCTTNATCCTCACGCGGAAGCAGCCGTTCCTCGGTTTCAACTAGAGTTACGTCGCTACCTAGACGATTGAAGGCCTGAGCAAGCTCACACCCGATAGGTCCACCACCTACGACAACCAACCGCTCAGGCAGTTCTTGTATCGACCAAAGATTCATTGAAGTGAAACAATCGTCTTCGTCGAGCCCTGGTATCGGAAGGGCTGCCGGTTCAGCGCCGCTGGCTATAACGATGTTTTTGGTTTTGTACCCGACGCCGTCTACAAAAACGCAATGCGGATCGTGAATTTCCGCGTGGCCGTGAACGCAGGTGACTCCCAGCGACTCATAACGCGCGATAGAGTCCTTCGGTGCGATAGAGGCGATAACATGGTGCACCCTAGCCATCACGGCTTTGAAATCAACATCACCCTGCACATTACGCAACCCGTAGTTTGTCGCGTCGTTTAGTTGATGCACGGCCTTAGCCGACGCAATCAAAGTTTTCGAAGGTACACAGCCAGTATGGAGGCAATCGCCACCCATCTTGTTACGCTCGACAAGGACNACTCGAGCACGCGCCGTAGACGCCACTAGAGCTGCCACGAGTCCGGCGGAACCCGCCCCGATCACAACTAAATTGTGGTCATAGCGACTCACCGTGACATCCTTTTAGTGCCGAGCCAATCCAGGAATTTTCGGGCTCCAAAAGGAAATAGTCCAACCAACGCGAACGCCGTGATGAGGCCGGGGTTGAGTATGTCTGCGACCGAGTTCAGATTTCCGATACTGGATCCCGCAAACACATACACACCTGTGCCAGCCAACATACCAATCTGACTGACAACGTAGAAAGGTATTAGTCGCATCCTGGTTAGTCCCATAACGCTATTTACGGCGAAAAAGGGAACCAGAGGTACCATGCGCAAACCAAACAAATAATAGTTACCCTCTCGTTCAACCCCTTCATTCACACGAATCAGTTGGTCCGCAAATCGTTTTTGGATCCAATCGCCCAAGAAAAATCGGGCGATCACAAAGGCAAACGTTGCTCCGACTGAGCTCGCGAAGGAAACCAGAAATAACCCCCATTTAAATCCAAATAGCGCTCCTGCGGCGAGCGTCATGACCGTCGCACCCGGTATCGAAAGCGCCGTGACGACAACGTAGACCACAAAAAACCCCGCCCGAAAAGTCCACGGGGCTGCTTCAACCGCTAAGACCAAATCCGTCCTTACAGTTCGAAAATACGAAAGCGTCAGGTATTCCGTTACGTCGAAGACCACGATGGAAAAAATAAGTACCAGCAAGAGGGCGGCGAGAACCGACTTTTTCATCGCGACATATTCAATGAGATAGAAAACGCTTGAACCAACAAATAAAACGCTCACGCTGAGACCGAATTCGCGAAGGCCTCAGAGGAGTTATACCGATGCCAGCATCTCTGCTACATGCTTTCCAAAGTACGTCAGGATTCCATCCGCACCGGCCCGTTTACAAGCAACTAGAGACTCCAGAATCACGTTCTCTTCCAACCACCCATTTTCGATAGCGGCCATATGCATCGCATATTCACCACTTACCTGATATACAAAAGTTGGTACCTCGAATCGCTCTTTTACTCGCTGGACTACATCGAGGTAGGGCATCCCCGGTTTCACCATCACCATGTCGGCCCCTTCATCCAGATCGAGCGCGATTTCTCGTAGCGCTTCGTCGCTATTGGCAGGGTCCATTTGGTAGTTCATCTTATCGCTATGTCCGAGGCTTGAGGCGGATCCAACAGCGTCACGAAACGGGCCGTAATAGGCCGACGCATACTTCGCGGAATACGCCATAATCTTGGTATTTAAGAACGCATCGGCTTCAAGCCTTTCCCGAATCGCGCCGATTCGCCCATCCATCATATCTGAGGGCGCGATAACGTCCGCACCCGCTGCCGCACAGATCGTTGCTTGTTCGACCAGCACGTCAATCGTCGGGTCGTTAACAACATAGCCCGCGTCATCCAACAATCCATCCTGGCCGTGAGACGTATAGGGATCCAACGCCGCATCTGTGATTATCCCTAAATCGGGACATGATTCTTTTACAGCGGTGACTGCCCTCGGGATAAGACCCTCGGGATTTGTGGCTTCGCTACCGCCCGGATCCTTGAGACGAGGTTCGATTTTTGGAAATAACGCGATCGCAGGTACGCCGTACTCGACCAGTAGTTTCGCTTGCGCAACCAGTCCGTCCAGACTTAGTCGCTCAATGCCGGGCATCGATTCAACGGGTTCACGTATTTCGGTCCCCTCAACAACGAACATCGGATAAATAAGGTCGTTAGTCGACAGCTCATTCTCGCGTACCAAACGCCGAATAAAATCACTTGAGCGATTTCGGCGCATACGGGTTTTCGGATAACGCGCTGTCATCAGACTACTCACTTTGTCATTCGACTCGCCGCATTGTCTCAGCAGCGTCGTTGTATTTCAGCGCTTTATTAGGCGAGGTCCTGAGGCTTCTTTGGTGCGGATCGATATTCGTCCGTATCCGAGTAAATAAATAAACAGCCNCTGTCCGCCGCTTCTGTTTGTTATCGCATTCTTTAACATGATCACAAATGCTATATTGAATGTCATAGAACACGGAGGATTGAATGAGCAACAACATACACCACGTCACCGACGCGAGCTGGGACACGGACGTGCTCGAGGCAGATGGTCCCGTGCTAGTTGACTATTGGGCCGAGTGGTGCGGACCCTGCAAAATGATAGCTCCGATCCTTGAAGAGATAGCCGGTGAATACTCTGAAAAGATCAAAGTCTGCAAGATTGATATAGATTCCAACGAAGGGACACCTCCTAAATACGGCATACGCGGAATTCCGACCTTGATGCTTTTCCGCGATGGCCAGGTCGAAGCAACCAAAGTTGGCGCGCTATCGAAATCGCAACTTGCAGCGTTTCTTGACAGCAACATCTAATAAGTCGATCGCAACCGGAGTCTATTAGGACTCAATCTCAGACGCCTTTCGAGGGCAGGAATAAGTTCTTGTCCCGGCGTTATTGGATCAGACTAGCCCATTCAAACTGCTAGACGCGGGCGTCAACGCGGTGGTACATTCGAGAGCTGACGGCTAGTTCAGCTGTCGATTCTTTCCCTTTTTCTCCGGCGCCACTGGTATCTGCAAACGTTTGCAACCGACCGGAAGAGAAGGCATGCGTACCACTGAATACGCGACACACCACACCACCGATGAATAACGTGAAATGAACTTAACAGACTTGAAAAGAAAACCCGTCGCCGAGCTTGTCGAAATGGCTCATGAAATGGGACTTGAAAATCTAGCCCGGTCACGAAAACAGGAAGTGATCGCCGCGATATTGCGCAAACAAGCGCAAAGTGGCGTCGACATTTATGGCAACGGGACCCTCGAAATACTATCCGATGGCTTCGGTTTTCTCCGCTCCCACGATACAAGCTATTTGGCGGGTCCCGACGATATCTACGTTTCTCACAGCCAAATTCGGCGTTTTAATTTGCGTACTGGCGATAGTATTTCGGGAAAGATACGGCCACCTAAAGACGGCGAACGATACTTCGCTCTCCTCAAAGTTGACGAAATTAACCTTAGCGAGCCCAATGCCAAGAAGCATCAGATCCTTTTTGAGAATTTGACGCCGCTCTTTCCTGACGAGCGTTATAACCTTGAACGCGGCAATGGCAGCACTGAGGATCTGTCTGGTCGAATCGTCGATCTGATCGCACCCATTGGCAAAGGACAACGAGCGCTTATCGTTTCTCCGCCAAAAGCAGGTAAGACTCTGATGCTTCAGGCGATCGCGCAGTCGATTACGTCCAACGACCCAGATGCCATCATGATTGTCCTTTTGATCGACGAACGTCCGGAAGAAGTGACAGAAATGCAGCGATTAGTACAGGGTGAGGTCGTCGCCAGCACCTTCGACGAGCCACCATCTCGCCATGTCCAAGTCGCTGAAATGGTCATCGAAAAAGCAAAGCGACTAGTCGAACACAAGAAAAACGTTGTAATCCTGCTTGATTCGATTACCCGACTTGCACGTGCTTACAACACGATTGTGCCTTCTTCGGGCAAAGTCCTTACGGGAGGTGTTGACGCGCACGCACTCGAAAGGCCGAAGAGATTTTACGGTGCCGCACGGAATATCGAAGAAGGTGGAAGTCTAACCATTGTCGCAACGGCGATTGTGGAAACAGGGTCAAAGATGGACGAGGTCATCTACGAAGAATTCAAAGGCACTGGNAACATGGAACTGCACCTCGAACGGAAGATCGCGGAAAAACGCGTTTATCCCGCCATTAACATTCGACGTTCGGGAACACGCCGAGAAGAACTTCTCATGAGCGAAGAAGAGCTCCAACGCGTATGGATNCTAAGAAAGCTACTGCACGATATGGACGATATCGCCGCAATCGAATTCATGACCGATAAGCTGAAGGACACAAAGACCAACGAAGAATTCTTTTCGTTGATGAAGGGTGGTCGATAGAACCCCGGTCAAAGTAGACGATCTTTAAGCGTCGTGACGACTGTCCGAGGGTCGGCACCATTGCTATTGACAATATTCTTAAAACCAAAAGAAGCCGCAACTTCAGCGACGCGACTCGAAGGTACTAAAACTGACAATTGACCCCCGTTAAAATTCGCGTGCGCGAAACATAACTCAGCGATTCTCGAGAGCGCTTCGGCACTTGAGGCGACGATGACATCGCATGCGCCGACGTCCACGACCGGTTCGAGCAAAATGCGACGGTACGTGATCCATGTACACACGTGAACGCCTTTGTCTGTTAGCCACTTGTCCAAGTCCCTACGTCCATCCGCACCCGCCACTATGAGCACACTTCCTGCATCAGGGTATTGTTGCTCTAAAAGTTCCAAAATCCCCTCGGAAGAGGCTTGTGCGGCCTGAACTGGCTCAAGCCCTATCGATCGAAGAGCCTCAGCAGTCGTTTGACCAACGGCCACCACTGGACCAATCGAACTCCATTTTCGTTCTGTCGCGTGTTTCACGGCATGCTCCGATACAAACACGGTGACATCGAACTCTTCGGACGGCGCCATTTCTTTCACGATCTCGGTGGTCAAGACGGGGGCGTTTATCGATTCAATCCCCGCCTCGGTTAACGCTCGCTCCAAGCGGGTTGCGCCGGGCTCGGAGCGGGTGATCCAAACGCACGTCATCCGACGCCAATTAACTCGCGCGCACCCATAGCTAGCAATGTTTCCGCGGCATCTTCGGCTAAAGCACCTCCATCGTCACCTGTTTTCTCGACGCGCAAACATCGATCACCAGCCTCGGTCAGAAGCACCGCTGTAACGTGGTAACCAGGGTCGAGTGGTCGGCAATAAACACCAAGTGGCGTGGTGCAATCTGCGCCAAGTCGCTTAACCACCAGCCTTTCCGATTCGACCGCCATCGCGACACTATCGATGCATAATGAAGCAGCGATTGCCGCAATATCTTTGCGTTCCCTTAAAAACTCAACAGCCAATGCACCTTGCCCAGCGGCAGGAACGCAGAAGTCGATATCCAATCGCTGTCCTACTTCCGAGCTGAGACCGAGACGGTCGAGTCCCGCGCACGCTAGGAGTAGAGCGTCGAATTCACCGCGTCGAAGCTTTTCCAGCCGAGTCCCAACATTTCCTCGAACAGGAACAATGTCCAGATCCCGATTTTGTCTGACCAGTTGTGCGGCCCGCCGTCCGCTCGATGACCCGACTCGGCTACCCTTAGGTAACGCCAGGATACTATCGGCACCAACCAACGCATCACGTACGTCCGCCCTCTCACCCGCCGCCACTACACCAAACAATTCGTCGAGATTTACTGGAACATCCTTCATGCTGTGGACGGCAAAATCAACCTGTTGCTCAAGCAACCCGCGCTCTAGTTCTTGAGTGAAAAGACCTTTCCCACCCAGGTCTTGAAGACGCTCATGCCGGCGAATATCGCCCTCGGTGGTATAACCAACGATTTCGACGTCTAGCTCACTATCGCTTTGGGATATTAGTGAACCCACGTGCTTCGCCTGCCATAACGCAAGCTCGCTCTTTCTCGTTGCGATACGAATCGTCTTCATCGCGCGTGGAGGTATCCGTTCGGCCTCATTTATTGATCACTCACTGCACCCATCCAAAGGAAGTCGCCATCAGAACAGTTCGCTCGATTGCTCGACGATACAGCGACCACGCGTTGTTGCGAAGCGCTTCCGAACGCGGCGACCGAAAAAATCGTACCGCGCGTTTGACTTCGCCCAACCACGTAAATTCGTCAACGAAGAGAAAAAACCTTAGCTAACCCGACGTTGGTATAATCTCACTTCTTCTCAGCCCCGCTTTACGCAATGGCCAAAATCCCTACCAAACCATGGGGTGGACGTTTTTCAGAGCCCACCAATAAATTCGTAGAACGTTTTTCTGCGTCGGTCAATTTCGACCATCGGTTATACGCCTACGACATTCTAGGTTCGACCGCTCATGCAGAGATGCTCTCGAAGATCGGCGTTCTAACTGATGCAGAATGCCACGTCATTACCGACGGATTGCACACAATTCGTGAGGAAATTGAGACCGGGAATTTCGAATGGTCGATCGTCCTCGAAGATGTGCACATGAACATCGAAGCACGCCTGGTCGAACTCGTCGGTGAGCCCGGGAAAAAGCTCCATACCGGCCGTTCGCGAAACGACCAAATCGCGACGGATATGCGCCTTTGGACCCGTGATCAAATCGATCAGATCATCGCCGAACAAACTGTCATTCTTGGACATCTGTTGGGTACGGCTGAACGTCACGCGAGCACTATAATGCCTGGGTTTACGCACCTGCAGGTTGCCCAGCCAATCACCTTCGGCCACCACCTATTGGCTTGGTTCGAAATGTTGCATCGGGATCGAGAGCGCTTCTCAGAGTGTCGTCACCGAGTAAACGTCTCGCCCCTTGGTAGTGCTGCTTTAGCAGGAACCGGATTCCCGATTGACCGCGAATTTACCGCCAAGAAGCTGGGATTTGAGGGCCTCGCACAGAACTCGCTTGACGCAGTGAGTGACCGTGATTTCGCCATCGAGTTTGCAGCGATTGCGAGCATGACGTTGCTGCACCTATCGCGTTGGTGTGAAGAACTCGTCGCGTGGAATTCGCCCGCGTTTGATTTCATTGAGTTACCCGACAGTTTTTGTACGGGTTCGAGCATCATGCCGCAGAAAAAGAACCCGGACATCCCTGAACTCGTACGTGGTAAAACCGGCAGAGTCATCGGTAATCTTTCCAGCTTAATGGTGTTAATGAAAAGCCAGCCTTTGGCGTATAACAGGGATAACCAAGAAGACAAAGAAGCCCTATTTGATACGGCCGATACCCTTCGAGATTGCCTTTTCGCAATGGGCGAGATCATCGCCGCAATGTCACCTAGGGTAGACAATATGCGCGCGTTCGCGGAAAAAGGTTTCGCCACGGCGACGGACTTAGCGGATTACCTGGTCCGAAAGGACGTCCCCTTTAGAGATGCTCATGCTATCGTCGGGCACGTAGTTGCCCACGCGTCGGAGAAGGGACTCGCCATTCATGAAATCGAGCTTTCTCATCTCCAGCAGTTTTCTAAGGCCATCGACGCAGACGTTTTCGATTCCCTGACTTTGGAAGGATCGATTGCCGTGCGCAACCACCTCGGCGGTACAGCGCCAGAAGCCGTAATGGCGGCCATCAAAAACGCTAAAAAAAGACTGTGACCACGCTCGGCCGAATTCGCCACACAGCGCCGCTGTGCCTATACTTCGGCGCCTTTTTTTCACTGGACGTTTGAAATGCGCTTTTTTCTAATCGCCGCGGTCTGCTTCCTGGTCGCGACCTGTGGCCAAAAAGGTCCGCTGACCCTACCCGACGAGACGGTTATCACAGGATAGCTATGTCCCTTGACCGAACGGATGGAATTCTTTGTTTAGACGGCGTACGGCTAGACGAGGTTGCGGACCGCTTTGGCACCCCAACCTATGTCTATAGTTGGAATAATATAGAAGCTAGATACCAAGATCTTGCGGGAGCCCTTGCCGACACCAGGCACCGAATCTGTTATTCCGTGAAAGCGAATAGCAACCTCGCGATACTCAATCAATTGAGCGAACTAGGCGCAAATTTTGACATCGTGTCAGGAGGGGAATTGGAGCGCCTCATGGTGGTCGGTATTTCTCCGTCGCAGGCAATCTTTTCCGGTGTCGGCAAAAGCGTGGCAGAAATCGACTTCGCCCTAAAAGCAGGGATCGGCTGCATCAATATGGAAAGCACCGCAGAACTGGAAAGGATTGAAGCGCGCTCCAGTCTCCTAGGCAAAATAGCGCCTGTGTCCGTCCGACTCAATCCCGACGTCGATGCCAATACACATCCTTATATTTCGACCGGCTTGAGGAAAAATAAGTTTGGTGTGGCGGAGACCGAGGCGATCGAAATGTGTCGCTATGCACACAAATCACAGAACTTGAAAATCTTCGGGCTAGGCTGCCACATCGGTTCCCAAATCAACCAGACTGCACCTTTCATCGAGGCCCTGGATCACCTAATCAGACTCTCCCATCAATTGTCTGATGAAGGAATTGAACTGGCTCACCTGGATTTAGGCGGCGGACTTGGAATTCGCTACGCCGACGAAGAGGAACTTGATGTAGCGAGCTACGCAGCAGCTGTATCCGAAAAGCTAGAAGGCCTCAATGTCGAATTATTGATTGAACCGGGTCGTTATCTAGTCGCTGAAGCTGGCCTGCTATTGACCCGAGTCGAGTACCTCAAACCTTCGCGTGCGGCTGATCAACCAAATTACGCCGTCGTGGACGCAGCAATGAATGACCTCATTCGACCCGCTCTTTATCAGGCGTATCACCGAGTCCTTTCAGTAGGCGCTGATACGATAGACAGCTGTCGATGGGACATCGTTGGCCCAATTTGCGAGTCCGGCGACTTCCTCGCGTTGCAGCGCGATCTCGACTTGTCCGAAGGTTCCTTGTTGGCAATACTTTCGACGGGCGCATACGGTTTCGTCCAGTCCTCAAACTACAATACCAGAGCGCGATCGGCCGAAGTAATGATCCGCAGTAATGATATGCAGCTTGTCCGCGATAGAGAATCCATCAGCGATCTTCTGCGTCTCGAACGGATCTTGTGATCGGATTGGGATTGGATCATGCAACTTAAGTTTACGAAAATGCATGGATTAGGAAACGACTTCCTGGTCCTCGAACTCGTAACCCAAAACTTTGATCTCACGCCAGAACTTATCCGGACGTGGGGAGATCGAAGGACCGGGATCGGTTTCGATCAACTTTTAATCGTCCGTCCACCCTCAAATCCCGAGACAGATTTCCGCTACCAAATCTTTAATGTTGATGGCACGGAAGCACAGCAATGCGGAAACGGTGCTCGTTGTATTGCTAAATATGTGACACACGTGGGACTAACGATCAAGAACTCGCTGCGAATGGACGCACCTAGTGGAATCGTTAATACATCGATCCTCGAGATTGCGGTAGACAGCCCAAACACCAGTATTGTTCGTGTGGACATGGGCGTCCCCTGCACCAAACCATCAGTGATTCCATTTCTTACAGACGAGCCAGCCGTTACGTACACGGTCGACATTGGATCCCATGAAATCGAGTTTGTTCCGTTATCGATGGGAAACCCCCATGCGGTGGTTATTGTCGACGATATCAACGATGCACCCATCACGGAGTGGGCAAGGACGCTACAAACCAACAACCGATTTCCCGAGGGCGTCAATGTTGGGTTTATGCAAATCGTCGACCGCCAGTTTGTACGTCTTCGGGTAGTTGAACGCGGTGTCGGTGAAACACTCGCTTGTGGTACGGGAGCTTGTGCTGGAGTTGTCGCAGGACGTTTACTTGGAAAATTGGACGATAGGGTCAAAGTGTCTTTACCAGGAGGTAAATTACGCGTCGCATGGCAGGGTGAAAGTTCGATCGTTGAAATGATCGGCCCAGCTACTTGGGTATACGACGGCGAACTCCGTATATGACGACGAACTCCAACGGCCCCATTATCGACGACGATGCGGTGGTCGCATACTTGGAAAGTGAGCGCGAGTTTTTTAAGCGCCACCCCGAAGTGATCTCCAAGCTCGAACTACCTCACGAATCTGGATCAGCAACATCGCTTGTTGAGCGTCAAGTATCGCTGTTGAGAGAGCGCAACATTGACTTGAGGAAACGTTTAAACGAACTCGTCGATAATGCAGGCGTTAACGACGACGTTTTCCTTAAGACCCGCACGCTGACATTGGCACTGATGGACACCGTTGATCTCCAGAGCCTCGACCAGGTTCTGGCAACAAGATTGATCGAAGGCTTCGACGCGAATCACGGGCTCTGTTACGTACTCGATTGGCAAGCACCAGCCGACTACCAGCACATCGTCGGCGTCCCTGCGAACGACGAGCCTCCCATTCCTCGCCTGTTCAGCCAACCTGAACCGGTTTGCGGAATTTATCGTCCGAAAGAATACGGAGCCCTGTTCCCGAACTCTCAGTTAACTGAACCAGGTTCGGTGGCGCTCGTCCCCCTGCGGCTATCCGGCCTTGAAGCAATTCTCGCGATTGGTTCTAACGATTCACAACGCTTCGTACCAGAGAAAGGGACGTTATTTCTCGAATACATCAGCGACGTTCTAAGTCGCACCTTGAACCGAGTGATGCAATAGAGGTTGGCATGACATCGGAAAATAGTCTGCTATTGGAAGATTATTTCAGGCACCTTGCAGTCGAACGCCGTCTTTCCTCCCATACGCTAAAAGCTTATTCCCGCGATCTCAAAAATTTTTTTCTGGTCTCTCCAACGCTATCCGTCGACGAGATTACATCCGCTGATATCAAGCACCACATTGCTCGATTAAATCAACTGGGGCTTTCTCCGCGGTCGATAAAGCGGTCCCTCTCCTGCCTAAATTCTTTCTTCGTTTACTTAGTACGAAAAGATCTCTTAGCCAACAATCCGGCCACCGGTGTCAGGGCGCCGAGAATCGCGCAAAAACTTCCACGAGCCCTTGATACCGATCAAGCAGCCCAACTACTTGTTGGAAGTGTTACGACCCCGATCGAGAAGAGGGACCGGGCCCTGCTCGAACTATTTTATGGCAGCGGTATTCGCCTCGCCGAGCTAGTTGGACTCGATATTCAGGATCTGGATCTCGCGAACGGCAACGCTCGGGTTTTAGGAAAGGGGCGCAAGACTCGAATCGTGCCGCTCGGCTCTCACACCGTTACGGCACTTCAAGCATGGATATCCACCCGATCCGATCAGCAACCTGAGGACCCTGTTTTCGTCGGACGCGGCGGCCAACGTATCAGTCCTCGCACCGTTCAGCTCCGCGTCAAACGTGCAGGGATGAAAGCCCTGGGAGTTGATTCGATCCACCCGCACCTATTGCGACACAGCTTTGCCAGCCACTTGTTAGAATCAAGTGGAGACTTGCGCGCAGTCCAGGAGCTTTTAGGCCATTCAGACATTTCGACAACACAAATCTATACGCATCTGGACTTCCAACATCTCGCTAAGGTTTATGACGTTTCTCATCCACGAGCAAGGGAGAAAAAGGAAGGCGGCAAATGACAATCCGGTTGGTGACCTTTGATTTGGATAACACCCTTTGGGACGTAGACACCGTCATTCACCGGGCGGAAAAGGAAACGCGTAATTGGATACAACCCCGGGTTCCAGAGTACGGCAGTTACATGACCTCGGAAAACGTTGCATCTCTTCGCGCTCGAGTTATGGAAGAGAATCCGGATATACGGCACGACGTTTCGGCGTTGCGTATTCAGATGATGCGTCGCGCGTTCGAACAGTGCGGTTTACGTCGTACGGAGGCGGATGCCAAGGCGCGTGAGGCGTTTGCCGTGTTTATACGTTGGCGCAATACCATTACGTTTTACGATGGCGCCCTAGACACACTTAATACCCTCTCGCACCGTTATCAACTCGCCGCTCTCTCCAACGGGAATGCCGACGTTCGAATGGTTGGCTTGGACTCCTATTTTTCCTTCGCGATATCTGCAGCCGACGTTGGCTCCAGCAAGCCGAGCCCCGAAATGTTCTTGGAAGCGATGCATCGTGCCGAAGTTTTACCCGACCACGCAGTCCACGTTGGCGACCACCCAATTGACGATATCGAAGGTGCCAATCGTGTGGGTATGCATTCCATTTGGGTTAATTTCGACGGCAAAACGGACCGTGTACCAGCCCATGCAACGGTTACCGATTTGCCTTCGCTCGTAGGGGCAATCGTCACGATCGAGGGCTCGTAGCGTGAGCGATCTGCTGCTCTCTTATCGGGCGTTCTCGGTCAAATAGTTTTTCACAGCATGCTCATCAGCAGCCAATACCGTCTTTCGGGTAGCCTGCGAGACTAATCTCTCAAGTTCGGCGTGGGTAGCAACTTCCTGACCGATGGCTTCGTTCACGGCATCCGGAAACTTCGCTGGATGAGCAGTTGCAAGTGAAATCAATGGACTTGTCAATTTGAATCGCGACGCAGCAGCAACGCCAACAGCACTGTGCGGATCAAGTACGTAACCGTGTGCCGCGTAGGTTGATTTGATCGTTTCCACGGTTTCTTCTTCGCCAACGCTGGTAGCCAAAAAAAGCGGCTCCACCGAGTCGACATGGTCAACGTTGGCCGAGCCTCGCTCATGGAACGTCTCCAAGAACTTGACTAAACGCTCCGAATCTCCATCGAAATACAAGTACAAGAATCGCTCGAAGTTACTTGCAACCTGAATATCCATCGATGGACTCAGGGTATGTTGGACCGTCCCACGCGCGTATATACCTGTTTCAAAAAAACGTGCAAGGATGTCGTTTTTGTTGGTTGCAAGCACCAGTCGGTCGATGGGAACACCCATCGACCGAGCAAGATAACCGGCGAATACGTTACCGAAATTACCCGTGGGCACGCTGAAAGATACCGGCTCTTTGAACTTCAGTGCCGCGTAGATGTAATAAACAACTTGAACCACAACGCGCGCCCAATTCACTGAATTCACGGCACCTAGCCTGTATTTTTCCTTGAACGCTAAATCGTTGAAAATACTCTTCATCAGCTCTTGGCAGTCGTCGAAGGTGCCGTCGATTCCAAGGCAATGAACGTTGTCATCCAATACGGTCGTCATTTGCAGTTCTTGCATCAAACTCGTTCGACCTTCAGGAAAAAGTACAAAAATGTCGATATTGGGTCGACCACGAACAGCCGCTATTGCAGCACTCCCCGTATCCCCACTCGTCGCCCCTAAAATATTCAACCTGCCCGTTTGTCCGCCCAATATATGCTCGAACAATCCGCCAAGGACCTGAAGCGCCACGTCTTTGAATGCAAGCGTAGGCCCATGAAATAACTCCAGTACGTTAAGACCGTCGAGTTGGACAAGGGGAATTCTGTCCTCAGACGCAAACGTCTCGAAGGCGTCTTTGAGTATTTTTTTGAGAACCGCATCATCGATATCGTCCGCAAAAAGACGCACCACTTCGAATGCCAAGTCTTCAAACGCGAGTCCTCGCCAACCCTCCAAATCCGACGAGACGTCCGGTAAAAACTCGGGTAAAAGTAGTCCACCATCCGGCGCCTGACCAATGATCACGGCTTCCCGAAACCTTACGGGATCCATACCACCGCGTGTGGAAATGTATCGCATCAAAGGCTGGCCCCATTCGTTCCGGAACAGATTCTAACCATCGTCACGCCGATCGGTCATGCAAAAAACTCACCGTCAAGTTTCCAAGCAAGCGCCGGCCAACGCGATCCCGACTCAATGCTAGCCTCACTTAGTTTGATGCGTCGAATAGCTCCCGACCAATCAACATCCTACGTATCTCGCTGGTTCCAGCACCAATCTCATACAACTTCGCATCCCGCAACAATCGGCCCGCCGAATATTCATTCGTGTACCCGTTGCCTCCAAGGGCTTGGATCGCATCCAGCGCAACTTGAGTTGCTTTTTCCGCGGCATACAGAATGCAACCCGCGGCATCGAATCGAGTCGTCCGGCCGCTATCACATGCATTCGCTACCGCGTAGACGTATGCCCGGCTGGCATTCAGCGTAGTGTACATGTCCGCAATTTTCCCCTGCATCAACTGAAACGTTCCAATCGGTTGACCAAATTGTCGGCGTTCATGGATATACGGAAGCACCACATCCAAGCATGCTTGCATGATGCCGACCGGGCCCGCCGCAAGAACGACGCGTTCGTAGTCCAATCCGCTCATAAGAACGCCAACGCCGCCGCCAGCGACTCCAAGCACAAGCGACTTGGGAACGTGCACGTCTTTAAAGAGAAGTTCAGAGGTATCCGAACCACGCATCCCTAGCTTGTCGAGTTTAGGTTGTGGTTCATAGCCAGGCGTGCCTTTCTCGACGATAAACGACGTAATGCCCTTGGCTCCCGCCGCTGGATCCAAGGTGGCGTATACGATCACAACGTCGGCGTCCGGACCGTTGGTAATCCACATCTTGCTACCGTTGAGCACATAATAATCACCACGATCCTCCGCTTTAAGACGCATGTTTACGACATCCGAGCCCGCCCCCGACTCGCTCATCGCGAGTGCCCCCAGCGAGGCTCCGGAAATGAGATCCGGCAGGAACTTCTGCTTTTGCTCGTCTGTCCCAAATCGACACAGTTGATTGACGCATAAATTCGAATGCGCGCCGTACGAAAGACCTACCGCCCCAGATGCTCGGCTGATTTCCTCCATCACCACACAGTGCGCCAGATAACCGAGACCCGCGCCACCGTATTTTTCTTCAGCCGTGATACCGAGCACCCCAAGTTCGCCGAGGAGCGGCCATAGTGGGCGAGGAAATTCGTTCGATTGATCAACACGATCAGCAATGGGAACAATTTCTCGCTCGCAAAAATCGCGGACCAAACGCCGCAGCATGTCGATTGTTTCTCCAAGACCAAAGTCGAAATCCGTCAGCATCTGGGGCACCGTTTCTCTGACATGCTTTGAGTGTCGCAACTGCAACCCAAGCTGGCAAACAGCCCCCTGACAGCTATTGTTTCGGCGTTACAATGTTCGATGTTTCACAGGGAACGTCGAGATTATGGGATTTCGCGAAGCGACACGTGACTGGCTAAAGATCAACTGTCCCGAAAGTATGCGGACCCCAACACCCGGGGGTGAATACATTAGCGGTGGCCGACGCGCCAAATACATCAATCCCGAGTCGAGACTCTGGCTGGATCGAATGGCAGAGCAAGGTTGGACCGCGCCAACTTGGCCGACCGAGTATGGAGGGGGAGGTCTGACCCAAGAGGAAAGTCAAATCCTCATGGACGAGATGCGTCGCATCAACGCACGCTCACCCTTGGGTGGTCACGGATTGACCATGATCGGACCTGCCATTCTTGAATTTGGCACCCCCGAACAATGTTTCGAGCATTTGCCGCGTATCGTCAGCGGTGAAATCAAGTGGTGCCAAGGCTACAGTGAACCCGGTGCCGGGTCAGATCTTGCGAGTCTGCAAACGAAAGCTGTCGAGGATGGCGACGACTACCTCATCAACGGTTCGAAAATATGGACTTCCGGTGCCGACCAAGCAGATTGGATTTTTTGTCTCGTTCGTACGAATCCAAATGCATCCAAGCACGAAGGTATTTCTTTCATTGTCTTCGATATGGAAACGCCGGGCGTTTCCATTACTCCGATTGAACTAATCAGCGGATCATCGGAGTTTTGTCAGACCTTTTTTGACGACGTCCGCGTACCGAAGCGCTTTCTTATTGGTGAGCCCGGACAAGGTTGGACCGTTGGAAAACGATTACTTCAATACGAGCGAAGTTCCATCGGGGGTGTTGGCGGAGCACGCCAAAAGGTTGCCACCCTCGATGAAGTCGCGGCGTCCTACGCCGGCCGTATAAGTGGACGAATTGGCGACTCGACCGTACGTACCAACGTGCTTGCTTACAACATGGATCAGCGTGCTTACCAACTAACCATGCATCGCGCGGCCGACGAAGCTGCTAATAACCAAGCACCAACTTTTCTATCTTCGTTCTTCAAGCTATATGGGACCGAGCAAAATATGCGCCGAAGTGACCTTGTCGTTTCCATCATGGGGTCCAAGGGGTTGGGCTGGTCAGGTGATGGGTTCAAACCGAGCGAGCGAGCGAATACTCGGGGCTGGCTGCGCTCTAGGGCCAATTCCATTGAAGGTGGCAGTTCCGAAGTCCAGCGCAACATCATCGCAAAGCGCATCTTGGGCTTACCGGACTAACGGGTGTTCAACCCGAGAACACCGGTACTCGTCGGCGCGGGCCAGGTCCTTAATCGAATTGAAAAACTAGAGGACGCCAAAGAACCTCTAGAAATGATGATGACCGCTATCGTTATGGCCGAAGAAGATACGGGCGTCGGTAACTTACTTGCTCAAACGCAGTCCGTCCGGGTAGTTCGCGGGATGTGGGGCTACGAGAACCCCGCAAAACTCATTGCTGAACGTATTGACGCCGTTGGGGCTGAATCCATCGGCACCTTAATTGGCGGCAATCAAAACCAAGTCGTCATCAACGAAACCGCCTCGGCAATTCT
>PBGU01000030.1 GCA_002719135.1 Gammaproteobacteria bacterium | reverse complement strand
GCCCCACCGCGACCTTTAAGACCTGAAGCTTTTACAAGCTCTAGGGCGTCCTGAGGGCTCAGGCCTTTCGCTATCACCTGTATTGACTGATAACCATCAACAGCCTGGTATCCACTAATATCAAGCGGACCACGCTCCATATCAATGTTCTTAGTTAACGGTTTTGTTACCACTTTGTATGTTTCCTACAGATTTCGATATTGCTGAATAATTTCGTCGATCTTATCTCGCGTGAGGTTACGATGCAGGTTCTCCCCCACCATCATTGACGGAGCCCGATCACAATCTCCCAAGCAAGGCACTGGAAGCAAAGTAAATTCCCCATCTTTGCTTGTTTCCCCGAAATCTATAGCTAGCCTTTCCTTAATGTAATCCTTGATCTCGTCGCATCCCATAATCCAGCAGCTTACGCTGTTGCAAAGCAGAATCACGTTCTTGCCCACTGGTCGCCGAAAAACTAAATTGAAAAATGTAGCCACTCCTTCCAAGTCACTACCTGGAATATCTAGATACTTGGATATAGCAAGCAGACTTTCGTCAGAAACCCACCCTTGGTGTTTTTGAACAATCTTCAGAGCCTCTAGTCCTACTGCTTTCTTATCTGCATAGAGTGTTATTTCATGCTCAATCTCATTGATTTCCTCGGCAGACAGTTTGCGCGCCCGCGTCGTAGAGCTAGCTATCAATTCAGAACTGGTCATCGATCTACATCCGCCATAACAAAATCTATACTTGCTACTATGGCTATCAGGTCCGCAACCATGAACCCCCGACTAATGGCGGGAATTTGCTGTAAATGTGCAAATGACGGAGTCCTTATCCTGGTTCGATAAGAGCTCGTATTGCCGTCACTGACTAAGTAATAGCTATTAATACCCTTTGTTGCTTCTATGGCCACAGTAGCTTCATTAGGAGGAATAACTGGCCCCCAACTCACGCTTAGAAAGTGGTTGATCAAGGTTTCAATATCTAGAAGCGTCTTTTCCTTGCGTGGTGGAGTAGTTAAAGGGTGGTCGGACTTATAATCTCCCGCCGGCATGTTGTCTAGGCATTGTTTGATGATGCGCAAACTTTGTCGCATCTCCTCTACTCGAATGGCGCAACGGTCATAGCAATCGCCATTCACCGCGACAGGAACATCGAATTCAAAATTCTCATACCCGCTATATGGTCTCTCCTTGCGGAAATCCCATTCAAACCCCGTCGCGCGAAGCCCGGCCCCGGTTATGCCCCAATCAAAAGCATCTTGGGTGTTATAAACACCAACACCCTGAGACCGACGCTTGAATATCCCATTATTTAATACCATGCCGTCGTATTCATTTAAGCGCGGCGGCATGAAATCTAAGAGCTCCTCTACACGTTTTTCCCACCCATTCGGCAAATCTTGAGCAACGCCTCCTATACGGAACCATCCTGGATGCATACGAGCACCACAAATAGACTCGATGATGTTAAAGATTCGTTCCCGTTCGACAAACATATAAAACACAGGCGAGAGCTGCCCGAGATCCTGGGCAAATGTGCCATAGAACAGCAAGTGGCTACAGAGACGAAACATCTCGGCCAGCATGACTCGAATTACCTGGGCGCGCGGTGTCACTTCGATACCCGCCATCTTCTCAACCGCCATGACATAAGGGAGGTTATTCATCACTCCTCCCAAGTAATCAATACGATCAGTATAGGGAATAAAGGTATGCCAAGACTGACGCTCGGCCATTTTCTCGGCGCCACGGTGGTGATAGCCGATATCTGGCACTGCATCAACAACGATTTCTCCGTCAAGCTGCAGGGCGATACGAAATGCACCATGCACGCTCGGATGGTTCGGCCCAAGATTGAGGAACATAAACTCGGTAGTCTCCGACTTTTGCTTCATCCCCCATTCTTCTGGTTTAAATTTCAGCGCTTCCTGCTCGATAGATGTCTTATCGTCATCCAGAGAAAATGGCTCCATCTCAGTTGCGCGTGCTGGATGTTCTTTCCTCAAAGCATGACCCTTCCAAGTCGGCGGAAGCACGATTCGATATAAGTTGGGATGACCCTCGAACTCGATACCAAACATGTCCCATGTTTCTCGCTCGTACCAATTGGCACTGGGCCACAAATTAGTAGCAGTAGGCAAACAGAGATCTCTATCCTCTAGAGGCACCTTGACTCGGAAGTCACAGTTCCCGGAGAAAGACATCAGGTGATAAACCACTGTAAATTCACTGGCGGGTTGTCCTTCACGGTGGACACGCAGCCTTTCGTCGATAGCCGTGATATCGAAAAGCATTTCGAAAACCGGGCTAGTGCTCTCTTTTAAGGTTTGCAGAAGATTCAGTAAATGCTGTCGGTCGACCCAGAATGTGGGTATGGCGTCACAGGTATGCTGTTCCGCCAAAATATTATCACCGAAATCTTGGCGCAGTTTCGATAGCAGCTGAGGATTTTGAGTAGCTATTGGAGGGTTTTGTTCTGCAACTTGCATTATTTACTATTTATTTTAAGTACGATTATTTGTTGTCATTTTATTTGTATAAATCAGACATCGTCTGGTGACCTGAGCTCAGTCGCGTCGATTCGACCATCATGACGCAGCTCACGTTGTACCGGCGTAGCCTCTTTCTGAATTATCCCCTGATCGTTAATCACCCAGCTAAGCGGTCGACGTTCGCGTCCAATTTGTTCTTGTAATAATATTAGGCCTTGCAGCAAAGCTTCTGGACGCGGCGGACAACCAGACACATACACATCAACAGGTAGGAACTTGTCGACACCTTGTACAACAGAATAGATATCGTACATACCCCCAGAATTAGCACACGAACCCATAGAGATAACCCACTTTGGTTCTAAAAGCTGATCATAGAGAAGCTTGACCACTGGTGCCATTTTGCGAAAAACCGTGCCCGCTATAATAATCATGTCCGCTTGGCGTGGTGTTCCCCTTATTACCTCGGCCCCGAAACGGGCCATGTCATGTCGAGGCGTTAATGCTGTAGCCATTTCCACATAACAGCATGAAAGACCGAAATTAAAGGGCCAGATAGAATTTTTGCGCCCCCAGGCCACCATGTCCTCAAGCGTTGCCATGACCACATTTCGTCGTAGAAATTCATCAAATGAACTCCCACCTGGCTGCGGGGATGTCGACTCATCAGCTTTTTGCAAGTGCCAGCTCATAGCTTGAATTCTTTTTTGTTCACAACGCCACCTGGACCAACCAATTTATCTAAGCCCCGTTTCTGGGTTTCTGTTCGCCAGTCTAGTGCACCTATTCTCCATAGGTAAAACAACGCAACACCAAGGATCATAATGAATACAGCTATTTCTATAAATCCTGGCCAGCCTGCTTCCCGAACACCCACTGCCCAGGCAAACAAAAAAACTACTTCCAAGTCAAAAATGATAAAAAGTATGGCCGTCAGGTAAAAGTGCACTGAAATGCGAAACTGAGAACTGCCCACGGAAATAATTCCTGATTCAAAGGGAGTTTCTTTATATTGCCGGTTGATGCGCTGCCCAAGGAAAAAACTCAGTCCTAGCATAATACCAACCACTGCTACGACCAGTGTTGCATAGATCAGGAATGGCCCTAGCCCTTCTAAAAACGCATTTGATGAATCCAAAAATTACTCCAAAAAGGTGAATAATGGCTATATCAAAACACACAAACTAATTGAAAATCTTGGAATGCGCTCTTAAACAACAGCCGGGTTGGGTATGAGCGTAAATATCGCGAAGAACTTTGTCCCCGGACGTGACTCTTTGGGTCACGGCTGATGGGCATCAGTTGCCAGGGACTGTTATTCAAACTCATTGAGCACGCCCACTCTATTTCGAGATATTCCTACTTTAGCAATGCCTGGAACAGTAGTTCTTGTACCTGTTCTCATTAGCACAATCGAGGCAAGTAGATCAGCTCTCGCTATATTATCTAACAGTTAGCATTGTGCTTTAGCTTGGAGGTTAACCTGCGCTCTGGAGGCGCATTTTTTGGCTTCCAGGCCAACCTTTTTTGGCGGTTGGAAATTTACACTTATAGGCCGCCGATAGCAAGTATTTTGTCCGATGGGAAGCGCCGTTATATCGTTATTCCAAGCTATTTTATTTTCCATTGTTTAAGGCAAATTTTTTCATTAATACGCACAGGCATTGATGATAAAAAAGTAATACTTTCCCGATAGTAATAATCAGGTTAGTTAACGATCTAAAAATTCAGGTAATCATTAAATGCGTTACTGTGTTGATCGGCAAAATCCCCACTTTCTTCTCTATAGATAAAATACGCTGCCTGGCCGGTGTATTCGGCAAGAGCGCTCGCATCCTCTAAACCTAAGACCATGTAAGCGGTGGCCAATGCATCGGCACGAGCAGTAGAACTATCAACAACATATGCCGCTGCCAGATCGTTTGCGGCCGGCCTACCGTTTCGTGGGTCAATCTCATGCGAGAAACGCTCGCCATTTTGTTTGAAGTAGTTGCGGTAATCACCAGATCCGGCAATAGCTATCGTCTTACCTCTACTATTCATGACCTCGTAAATCTCAGGTACGGTGTCCTGAGGTGTTTCAATAGCAGGGATCCAGTTTTCATTCCCCGGTTTAAAACCCTTCATCTTCAATTCACCTCCGATTTCAAGGAAATAATTTTCGATTCCAATGGAATCAAAATACTTGCCCATCCTATCCACCGCGTAGCCCTTCGCGATACCGCTGAGGTCTATAAAAATATCAGAATTCTTCTTCAACTGTGAATGCTCTACATCAATTGATAAGTAGTTATAACCAACATGCTGGAGAGCATCCTCAATGGCTGCTCCCGTCGGTAAATTATTCCGTGAGATTTCGGGGTTTGGACCAAATCCCCATAGATTTACTAACGGTCCAACCGTTATATCGAAGGCACCGTTAGTTAGAACTGAAATCTCCTGTGCGAGTAATAGCACTTCCATAAGCTCTGGAGATGCCTCAAACGGAAGACTTACAACGTGACGATTTAGCTGAGAGAGTTCTGAATCAGGAGCATAAGTCGAAAAAATGCCGCTATCTAGATCCATTAATAATACTTTAATTTCTTCGGCGATCAGCTTAAGACTTAATTCAACAGGGATACCCACCAGTTGAAACCGNTAGCTTGTACCCATAGTTAATCCAGAAAANTGCTCAATNTCTCCTTCATCATCAGTGAANGGAAAACTTGNGGCCAGAAGAATGGCCAAAAATATGATGAAGATAGAAAAGCTGCGCCAACGCATAATCTAAGCCATGACTTGATAAACCTTCGGCCAGGAAGAGTTCTAAAACCGAAAGATCAATTTTTAAAAAAACCTTTTACTAGTAAAAGCTACCACGCAGCTAATCCTTTAGGGTTCTATAGGATAAGCTTGGTAGCTCACTCCCGCCATCTTGTTAACCATTCTTGCAACTTGGCAGCAATAGCCGAACTCATTGTCATACCANAGATACAACACACAATTTTTACCATTAACTATNGTGGCANTAGAGTCCACAATTCCAGCCTCGCGGGTGCCNACAAAATCTGAAGACACCGCATCTGGTGATTCCGTGTAACTTATCTGATTCTGGAGCTTAGAATGCAAGGCGATATCGCGAAGGAATTCGTTCAGTTCCTCTTTGCTAGTCTCCTGACGTAAAGTCAAGTTCATTATCGCCATCGAAACATTCGGTGTAGGCACTCGAATCGCATTGCCGCTAAGTTTACCGGCCAGTTCGGGCACAACCTTTGCCACAGCCTTAGCTGCCCCAGTGTCGGTTAGCACCATGTTNAGCGCAGCACTGCGGCCACGCCGGCTCTTCTTGTGGTAATTGTCGATGAGATTTTGGTCGTTAGTATAAGCATGTACAGTTTCAATATGACCGTGTTCNATCCCAAGCCTATCGTTAACGACTTTTAACACCGGGGCAATAGCGTTTGTTGTACAAGAAGCTGCAGTAACGATCTTGTCATCCGGTNCCATTTCATCATCATTGATACCGTAGACAATATTTTTCAGGTTNCCTTTGCCAGGGGCGGTCAAAATGACCCTAGAAGCGCCATTAGCCTTGAGATGTAGCCCGAGGCCTTCTTCGTCTCGCCATTTTCCCGTGTTATCGATAATCAAGGCTTCGTCGATATCATACTNAGTGTAATCGATCTCATCTGGCGAATGCGCTTGAATAACTTTTATTACGTTACCATTAGCTATCAGACAATTGTTCTCTTCATCAACNCGGACNGTTCCTTGAAAGGCCCCGTGAACAGAGTCAGCAGTAAACAGNCTTGCTCGCTTTTCTAAATCTCCGGGCCCAGCAGGTCTCACAACGATGGCACGTAGACGCATGACTTCGCCNGTACTCGTGCGCTCAATGAGTAATCGCGCCATCAGGCGTCCAATGCGTCCAAANCCATACAGAACAACGTCCTGAGATTTATCGATGGGCTTCTCCCTCTTGCCATCGAGATAGTCTAGTTCCTGGCTGACAAAATCATCGGCAAGTTGNGCTTTATCACCCTTGTCGTTCTGATGCTCCATATAACGCACGGTGAGTTTGCCTAAATCTATTTGCGCATGCCAAAGGTCGAGTTTAGCCATNGCCATTAACATAGGGTGAGTTTCAAACTCCGACATTTCGTTCCGTTCTGCCTGGCGGACAAATCGGTGGGATTTCATAATGAAGGTGACAGATCGGTTATGCAGAGGTCTGCCATATATTAAGATATCAACGTTTCGTTGGCTGAATAAACGACCGATCACAGGAATCATTTCCTGCACTAGAGCNTCGCGCTGTTTCCAGTCGCTGAAGTAATCATCTACACTTGGACGCTCCACTAATCCCCCTAATTTTGATACTGCCGGATTTCAGAAGGCCGGTATTATCTTTCGAAAGATGCGGGCTTGCAATAAAGCTCCNCCTAAGTTTTTCAAACTCTGAAAAAACCGGACGCTGCTTAGTATTTGGTTTTGATATACAATTCGCCGTTTATTTTCCACCCGGCTTCTACCGGTCCTATTTTGCCGGAAAGGAATGAGTCTCCAGCCAATGGCAAATATATTCTCTCCTCCATTGCCTGTTAATAATCGCGCTAATTGCTATTGGCAAAAACCAATCGGCTGTGGCCGCAACCTGGCAGTCAGTAATGCGGCCACTATAGCCAACGGTCCGATTCTACTTGTTTGTGAGGATAATGAATCTGTCGAACAGTCAATTCAAGAACTGAGATATTTTTCGCTCAAAAAGGATTTCGAGGTATTCAGTCTCCCGGATTGGGAAACGCTTCCCTATGACAATTTCTCCCCTCATCAGGACATCATTTCTGAACGGTTAACTGCGCTCTATCACCTGCCACAACTTAATCGCGGCATTCTGGTCGTATCAATAACAAGTCTCATGCATCGGTTGCCCCCGCGACAATATATCTCCGCCAACAGCCTAAATTTGCAAGTCGGACAAAAACTCAGCATTGAGCAAATCCGAGAACAGATGGTCTTAGCGGGTTATCAAGCTGTTGAGACGGTTTTCGAACATGGTGAGTTTGCGGTGCGAGGATCAATTATCGACATCTACCCGATGGGTTCTCGGCTTCCATTTCGCATTGACCTGTTTGATGACCAGATCGATTCTTTACGAAAGTTCGATCCAGAAACACAGCGCTCAGACGAACAAGTTGATGAAATTAATCTATTGCCAGGTCGTGAGTATCCACTTAACGAGAACGGCATTACTGCTTTCCGAAACGCATTTCATGAAAGTTTCGATATTGATTTTAGACAATGCCCGATATACCAAGATGTGAGCAGTGGTCTTAATTCCCCNGGGCTCGAATATTACCTCGCTGTCTTTTTCGATAATCTGAATAGCTTATTTGATTTTCTNCCGGCCACAACGATCATCTATCAGGAAGGCAATCTAAAGCAGGCTGGTGAAAGGTTCTGGGATGACATTAATAGCCGCTATGAAGAACGTCAAATAGATCGCTTTCGGCCAGTTTTGGACCCTAACGCCATATTCGTTCGCGTTGATGAGATCTTATCAAACNTCAAAAANTATCCTCAGATCGAAGCCAAAGATCATGCAGNAGCTTTCGATCTAGGCACCATTGCGTTGCCTGATCTAACGAGCGATACCCGGCTCAACAAACCATTTACTGCAGTACAGGAATTCATTGGTAATAACAAAGCCAGGGTCCTGTTCTGCGCTGAATCCGCGGGTAGAAAAGAAACATTATTGGAAACCCTGGGGCACATCGGAATAAAACCAAAGAGCATCTATCACTGGGAAGATTTNTTGACCGGGAAACACCCCCTATCAATAACTATTGCGCCCCTCGAGCAAGGTCTCTGGTTACCCGATGACAACATCTTACTAATTAGTGAGAATCAATTGTTCGGTAATCGCGTCGCNCAGCGCCGACGTCGGCGTAAATCTCAAAGCAATACGGACCTAATAGTNAGAAATTTGACAGAGCTAGAAATCAACGATGCAGTAGTCCATTTGGATCATGGCGTAGGCCGCTACCGCGGCTTACAAACCATAGTTACCGAAGGGCAAACTACCGAATTTCTCACCGTGGAGTATGCGGATTCAGCTAAGCTCTATGTACCNGTTGCATCACTCGANCTCATCTCTCGTTATAGTGGTGCAGATCAGGAAAGTACGCCACTAAATCATCTCGGCACCACTCAATGGCAGAAAACCAAACGCAAAGCCGCCGAGAAAATTCATGACATCGCGGTGGAATTACTGGATATCTATGCCAGAAGGCAGTCAAAAAAAGGCTTTAAATACAAAATAGAAAATGAGCAGTACANCAAATTTTCAGGCTCTTTCCCATTCGAGGAAACTGCAGACCAAGAGAATACCATCGAGGCGGTGCTNGAGGACATGCANAGCAAACGCACCATGGACCGACTCGTGTGCGGCGACGTCGGATTTGGAAAAACTGAAGTAGCAATGCGCGCAGCGTTCGTCGCCGTTCAAAATTACAAGCAAGTAGTTGTGCTAGTGCCCACGACTCTGCTTGCGCAACAACACGTTCAAAGTTTTAAAGACAGATTTGCAGAATGGCCGGTTGTTATTGACGTCATTTCTCGATTCAAATCNACAAGCGAACAAAGGAAAAGCGTGCAGAAAGTAATCGATGGTAAGGTTGACATTCTAATAGGCACTCATAAGCTTTTACACGTTGACATAGACTTTCACAACCTTGGCTTATTGATAATCGATGAGGAACATAGGTTTGGTGTAAGACAGAAAGAAAAGCTCAAATCACTGCGTGCCGACATTGACATACTCACTCTAACAGCAACACCAATTCCGCGGACATTGAACATGGCTCTTTCCAGTATTCGCGATCTTTCTATTATCGCCACCCCACCAGCCAAGCGCTTGTCTGTAAAGACCTTTGTACGTGAGCAACAANACAGCCTNAAAAGAGAAGCGGTATCAAGAGAACTACTCCGCGGCGGACAGATTTTCTANATACACAACGAAGTAAAGAGCATTGAGCGGGCAGCACAACAACTACAGGAAATTATTCCTCAAGCACGAATCTGTGTTGCTCATGGACAAATGGCTGAACGCGACCTCGAAAAAGTTATGGCCGACTTTTACCACAAACGATATAACGTTCTTGTTTGCACTACGATCATCGAAACAGGCATAGACATACCAAGCGCAAATACCATACTCATTAATAGAGCAGATAAACTTGGTCTAGCTCAATTACACCAGCTTCGCGGTCGTGTAGGTCGCTCGCATCATCAGGCGTATGCTTATCTATTACTTCCTAGTCACAGCCGAATGAGCCGCGACGCAAAGAAACGTGTAGAAGCAATTCAAGCAGCTACTACACTGGGCGCTGGCTTTACCCTTGCCAGTCACGACCTTGAAATTCGTGGTGCCGGTGAATTGCTCGGAGACGAACAAAGTGGCCATATGCAGAAAATAGGTTTCTCGCTATACACNGAAATGCTGGAGGAAGCNGTATCAACAATCAAGGCAGGCAAAAAANCTACCCATGAGATGCAAATGGGCAAGAATATCGAAATTANCTTGCGCATCCCAGCACTTATACCAGACACATATCTTCCAGATGTCCATATGCGGCTAATTATGTATAAGCGGATTTCGTCCTCGCGAGACAGTTTTGAGCTTGAAGACCTACAAATTGAAATGATCGACCGATTTGGTTTGTTTCCAGAGCCCTTGAGTCTGTTGTTCCGTCTTACCCGATTAAAACTGAAAGCACAGATTTTCGATATCAAGAAAATTGATGCCAATAGTAATAATGGGAAAATCGAGTTTCTGTCAAAAACTCAGCTTGATCCCCTATCANTGGTTCAATTAATACAAGAAACCCCCCAAAGTTATAAACTTATCGGCGCCAACCAACTACAATTTCACCATGGTTGTGAGCAGGCAACCGCTAAACTTGACTTTATCGATGAGTTACTTGATAAGTTCAGACTAGTTAAGCAAAAAATGACTTAGACTAGATTTTCACGTTTTTTTACAGTTCATCAACAACCACATTTTTTGACAAGAGCTCCGATTTTGATAATGAATAAATTATCGACATTCCGCATCAGAAGTGTGCTACTCAAGTTCCTTGGAACCTTGATAGCAATCAACTCGGTTGGTGCGGCGGGCCAAGAAAGACGGTTTCAGATCGAGGTATCCATATTTAGCAATGAATCTCCTGAAGACAAGTCAGAAGAATTCTGGCAACCCGATCAATTTAACCTAGTCTTTCCTGAAAAAATGCGCAGACTTGACAGGCTTACTGATATTTTGATGATTGATGATTTACACACAATTAACACCATAGAGTCCCTCGCAGCGGACCCGACGATCGTACCGAGAACATCCCAGCTGATGGAACGCGAGGAATTCATATTGACCAAGGGNCCTCAAACGCGNAANACTAACAATGNATTTCGGTTTTTCGATTTCANCCGTGATGATTTCTTGCAGCTCCCTCCCCGTTTAAGTGAATTCAGGCAGACCAACCAAGCGTTAGAACGATCTCCCGACCATCGTTTGTTATTTCATGGGCTGTGGCGACAGGTAGTTACAAGCTCCTCNCAAGCTGAACCAGTTTNTGTGCANGGGGGGGNTGCGTATGGCGTACAACACGAACTTCAAGGCAGCTTGACGATTCACTTTAATGAAAANCAAGATCGCGTAATTGCAGACACCAATCTATGGCTTGCTGAGTTTAGTATTGTAGAAAATTCTGAAGAAAACTGGGAATTGCCCCTTCCGCCAGAAGAAATCACTGACTCTTTAAATTACGGCTCGACTAATCCTGATCTGAATTACCATCCAATAAGGATCTACCACATGCAGCAAGATCGGGATATGCGTAGCAACGAATTTCACTACCTCGACCATCCGGCATTAGGTGTAGTGATCCTAGTAAAACCCTACGAAAAACCGCCATTAGCACCTAANAATCCTGATTTATAATTATTCTACGGGTTATTGTATTTCTCGACCAAAATTTGAAGCATACCTATTAGAAATTCTGTGCTTTGTTCCACAACTTTAGATATATCCCCCATGAGAATTTCTCCTTCGAATTGGCCTGCTGCCCAATTAGCNGATAGCGCTAACAACGCATAGTCAATTCCTAATTCTCTCGCCAATACTGCTTCCGGCATAGCTGTCATACCGAGTAAATCACACCCTTCTATTTTATATCTATTCACTTCAGCCATAGTTTCGAGACGAGGCCCTTGCGTACACCCATAAACCCCCCCNTCCATTACTAGCCGCTTGCTGCTCGACTTCATATTCATTATGTTTGCACTATCGAGCAATGCGGATCGCAGAGTTTCAGTAAATGGGTAGGTAAAATCAATATGCATAACATCCTGAAGGTTTTCTTNAAAGTAAGTAGCAACGCGCCCATGGGTGTAATCAATGATTTGCACTGGAACAGCAAGGCATCCGGGTCCAAGNTTTTTGTGAATTCCGCCAACAGCATTTACAGCGATTATCTTATCTACGCCGAGTTTATGTAGCGCCCAAATATTTGCTTGATAGTTAATTTTATGCGGTGGATTTTCATGTTTTTTCCCGTGCCTAAGTAAAAATGCAAGCTTACATCCATTGCGCTGTAAGAGATCAATTTCGATTTTTTCCNTGCAGAACGGGGTGGCAACTCGTTCCTGCCCGGCAGGCTCGAAACCGTTCATTTGCGATAATCCGGTCCCGCCTATCACTGCTAACATCTACTTTCCTAATTTTCCCCAAACTTAGATCTAATTGAAAACTTGAGAACCTTAAACCACCTCTTACTCCATAGCAACTTTCTATCCAGNACNGATTGAAGACTTAAAAANATCAGAAATAACGAGTAGCTATTTTTGATTTTTACGGATAGCTTCANCNTTTTCAATGTTTNGTTGGAACCGAAGGTCGAAGATGCACTACACCTCACAAANCGCTCAATTTTCTTCTTGTGGACGTTATCGTTACAACCTCGAAAGGTCATGGAAAGAAGGTAAAGGCCGTGTCTTATTCATAGCGCTAAACCCTTCAACTGCTGATGATCAGACGGACGATCCTACAACTCGTCGCTGTGTAAGCTTCGCCCACACTTGGGGGTACCAAAAAATGGAGATAGTTAACCTCTTTGCGTACCGAGCGACCTATTTCAATGACCTAAAGAATGTGGCCCACCCCATTGGGTACTACAATGATGGCTGGATTGCTGCAGGGTACGATAACGCGGANCTAGTAATAGCTTGCTGGGGAAGTCACGGAAATTATCTACAGCGTGGTGATGCAATTAGAAACCGGTTTAAAANATTGCACTGCATTAATTGTAATAAAACACAGCAGCCTTCTCACCCTCTATATCAAAAGGGAGACCTTAAACCATTACCAATGCTCGAAATTACAAAAGGCCAAATTTGGGAAGAACATGAGTTTAGGTAAAACTTTTTATCAATTCCTTTGGCGCTTGCCTTGGCTCAACATAAGCCATAAAAAATCGATTTATAAAANNCTGTGCNCTTANGGNATCGTTCATGACTATCCTTTTGAAAAGGAGTTCTTTGGCTTGAAATACCAGGGAAATTTAAATAACAGCATCGAGTTCAGTATATTTTATCTTGGCGCTTTCGAGAAACCTCTACTCTTCTTTTTACGAGATACTATGGAACACATTCAGCGTGCACAATCAGGCACTACCGAATACTCCGGCTGTTTCTGTGATATTGGCGCAAACCTTGGGCAACATTCACTCTTCATGTCTCGATTTGCAAACCAGGTTTACGCTTTCGAGCCTTTTTCCAAGGTAAGCCAACGTCTCCTGCACCATATTAATCTGAACAACATACACAATATACGACTACATCCCGTTGGATTAAGTGACCGCAGCGAAAACCTTACCTTTTACGCCCCGATTGGTAGAAACCAAGGAATTGGTTCATTCGATTCATCTAGTTTAAAAATAGGTAATTTAGCTTCCGGGAAACTACCACTAGTCAAGGGAGACGACTATTTCCAAGAAATGGAAATAGCAAATCTCGATATTGTAAAAATTGACGTAGAAGGGTTTGAGAAAAAAGTGCTTTTTGGCATGCAAGATGTACTGAAAATTGAACGACCAATTATAGTTTTTGAAGTCAGCTATGGGAACGAGCTATCCTTCGGATCTGTGCAACAATTGAACGAGGCACTGCCAGAGAATTACCAACTTTTTACTTTTAATACGCGCAAACCAGATGGCAGAAAGGCTAGAAAACGAGGCGCTAAAGCAAAGAAAACGGGAACCTACCAACTAATCCCGTTAATTGATTGGCGAGCCTCGGGGCAGGACAATATCATAGCTTGTCCCGAAGAGAAGCAAAGAATCCTGCCAATGCAGAGCACTGGCAGGATTACCGTGCCATAAAGTAAATGGCCCAGCGACAAGAATCCAATCCTGACCTGGGCCGAAATACAACACCTTACGACTATTATGTCGGGAAGCTTCTAGTTTTCTTTAGTAAATTTATGTTTTTTCAGGGAATATGGGATTAAATGGGTTCCAGATGTGGCGCGCCCGACAGGACTT
>PBGU01000029.1 GCA_002719135.1 Gammaproteobacteria bacterium | reverse complement strand
TATTGACCTTTTCGGCCCGTCACGGTGTATGTTCGAAGGCAACTTCCCGGTCCAAAAGAACTGGTGCAGTTATGCTGTGGTGTGGAATGCTTTCAAACGTCTAGCGGCGGCTATGAGTCCGGATGAAAAGCTTGATCTATTTCAAGGAACGGCGCGTCGAGCATATCGAATATTGGAGTAACCCTTGATCGAAGATAGTCACCACAAGCACAACTTTCATACCCACACGTTTCGGTGCAAGCACGCGAAAGGAGATGTTGACGATTATTGTCGGCGGGCGCTTGAACTTGGAATGGAGACGCTTGGTTTTTCTGATCATACGGCATTGCCGGACGACCGTTGGCTTGCGGTTCGGATGCCGTACGCGGAACTCGATAATTATGTTGCAGCCATTGACCGCGGTCGTGTCGACTTTCCAAAACTCAAAATATTAAAAGGCATGGAGTGCGAATACGTGCCCGCATTTAGAGCCTTTTACTCAGAGGAACTGATTGGTCAATACGGGTTCGAATTTCTCGTGGGAGCGTCACATTTCTTCCTTGATGACGGAGAATGGGTAGGCACATACGGTGGAACGACCGACGCTGCTAGTCTTCGAGCCTACGCGGACTACACAGTCGACATGATGCGCTCAGGGTTGTTCGATTTCATCGCGCATCCCGACCTTTTCGGTAACTGTTATGCAACATGGGATGCCGACACGGCCGCGTGCTCAAGAGACATTTTGGAGGCAGCACGCGATCTTGATGTAGGCATGGAGATCAACGCCCTCGGTATGCGCAAGCAGGCACGACAGAAGGCCGAAGACCCGTTCCCGTTGTACCCGTGGAGACCTTTTTGGGAACTCGCAGCGGAGGTTGATGCCCCAGTGATCGTCAATTCTGATGCACATCGCCCGGAGGATCTGCAGGGATTGACGGGCCAAGCGTATGCGTTACGCGAAGAATTAAAATTGAGAGAAATGGATATCGAAGCGTTGTGCGCACGCGGACACTGATCGACGTGTGTCGCGATCATGAGAATACAAACCTAGGAGCTGCCGCATGCAAATAGAACAGATTTGGACCGGGAACGCTTACCGCAATTTCAATTATGTGTTGGCGTGCGATGAGACTGGAGAAGCGCTTGCCATCGACCCTCTGGATCACGAGAAATGCCTTGCGAGGGCGCGTGATCGTGGATGGGAGATTACCCAGATTCTCAACACGCACGAGCACGGCGATCACACTGGCGGCAACGCGGCGATGGTCGATGCGACAGGCGCTAAAGTCCTCGCGCATCAGAACGCTGGGTCGAAAATTAACGGCATGGATGTCGGATTGGAAGCCGGGGACGTTGTGAAAATCGGGCGCAGCGTTGAGCTTGTCGCGCTCGATACGCCGGGACACACCATGAGTCATATCTGCCTATTGTCGCAAACCGATACACCGGCGCTATTTTCCGGCGACACCTTATTTAATGCGGGTGCTGGAAATTGCCATGGCGGCGGTCACCCCGAAGAGCTTTACGAAACCTTCGTGTCACAACTAGATCGATTGCCGGCGAATACGGAGATTTATCCGGGCCATGACTACATCACGAATAATCTGGCTTTTACGCTGGATCGTGAACCGGACAATCAGGCGGCTTTGAAGCTGCTCGAAGAACTCGAAGGATCCTACGATCCAGCGAAACCCCTAGTAACGTCGCTTGAACTCGAACGTGACATCAATACATTTTTTCGCCTCTCAAGTGCTACCGTTATTGAACAACTCCGGGAGGCGTTCTCCGATTTACCTGAGCGGCCGTCACCGAAAGAGGTATTTCTTAAACTTAGAGAATTGAGGAATAGTTGGTAGTACAAATACTAGAGCGGCGAGAACGCAGGATGTTTTATGCCTCGTAAATTTTACGATCAGTGCGCAAAATCATAAAAAATGGCGTGTCGATGCGTGGAACAAGGCGGTTCGAATGAATAAAGCCATTGCTATGACCTTGATGTTGACGTGGCCAGCGGGATTACAAGCGGAGTCTTGGATCCTCGACAACGAATCCTCCAACTTGAACTTTGTGACCGTCAAAGCTGGAGATTTAGCCGAAGCCCATCGGTTCAGAACATTATCTGGGGAAGTCTTGGTCGATGGTACCGCAGAAATTTCCATTGACCTTGCCAGCGTGGATACGCTCATACCGATTCGCGATGAAAGGATGCGCGAACATCTTTTCCAAACCATTCGGTTTCCGGAAGCAATTGTGTCGCTTCAGTTCGATCCAGAACAAATCGCTTCGATAGCGGAGGGGTCAAGTGGAACGGTACAACTTGATGGTGAACTCAGCATGATGAACCACCGAGTCGCAGTCAGCGCCGATGCACTCGTCGTTCGGTTGACAACGACCCGAGTGCTCGTTGTTAGTCGTACGCCTGTAGTCGTCAACGCAGCGAGTTTAAGATTGGTGGANGNCATCGAAAAGCTGCGNGAANTAGCCAGCTTACCNAGTATCAGCAAGGCTGTNACGGTNANTTTCGCCCTTNCTTTCGTAANGCNATANCGANATTNCNGNNCGTTTAGAGCAATTCCTCGGCNANAAACCTGAGCGTGTCCATGTCTCGCGTTCCGACATTCANTTGGGTGACTGGACTATCTTTCCANGCTTCAAGCCGCTCTCGNATGCGTTCTTTAGGACCNACCAATGCGATTTCATCGGCTAGCTGATCCGGCACCGCAGCAATCGCCTCGTCTCGGTGACCTGACATAAACAACTCTTGTATTCGGTCGGCGTCCTCAGCGAAACCTAGTCTCCCGATATGGTCCTTGTGGACATTAAATGACTTGGCTCCCATTCCACCAACGTAGAAGCCAACGTTCTGCTTGATTTGGGCGAGTCCTCGATCAATGTTTTCGTCAATGATCACTGGCACGGTCGCGGAGATGTCGAAGTGAGGGGGTCGATGAGCGAGGGAATCCTCGTAGACGTCCATCATGCGATAGGGCGAAAGGAACATGGGGATCCAACCGTCACAGAGTTCGGCTCCAAGGGCGACGTTCTTTGGTCCTTCGGCACCTAAATAAAGGGGGATATTGGGTCGAACCGGGTGTTGAATGAGCTTTAGCGGTTTCCCTAGCCCGGTGCCTCCCTGATAGGGCATTTGGTAGTGGTCACCAGCGAAGGAAACCGGCTGATCTCGAGCGACAATATTACGGAAAATACTGATCCATTCGCGAGTNCGCGCAAGGGGTTTAGGGTAGGGTTGGCCGTACCAACCTTCGACCACTTGAGGTCCTGAGACACCAATGCCGAGTTTCAGTCGGCCGTTGGACATGTAGTCGAGGGTGATCGCATGCATAGCAGCGCTCGCGGGAGAGCGTGCTGAAATCTGCATGATGGACGTACCCAGGTTGATTGTTGACGTATGCGCGCCGATCCATGCCAACGGCGTGAAGCAGTCTGATCCGTAGATTTCGTGGCTCCAGATAGTGTCGTATCCGAGCGCTTCGGCCTCCTTCGCGAACTCGACCACGGATGCACCACCTGGAGGACCTAGCGGTCCGATTCCTAATCCCAGTTTCATGCTTCGCGTTCTCCAGTCCAAGTTTCGTTGAATTATACGTTGTCACGCCAACGCATGAGGCCTTCCTGCGCGCAACTGGCAACGAGTTGCCCGTCTTGATCGTAAAATCGGCCGCTTGCCAATCCACGTCCGGATCCAGTCCACTCGACCGATTGCTCGAACAGTAGCCACTGATCAGCTCGAGTTTTTTGGTGAAACCACATGACATGATCGAGACTGGTGCCATCGAAATTCTGGTCTTGCCAACGCATCCCGTGCGGAAGAAGTACGTGATCGACGAGCGTACTGTCCGAGAGGTAAGCGAGTCCTGCCTCGTGGTGGACGGGCTCGGGAGTTAAGTCGTCTGCGACGCGCATCCACATGAGTTGATCATCAACTACGGGAATACCCCGTTCGCGGTTTGGAGGATTGATATACAAGATCTCGTATGGCCTTGTCCCACCGCCCCATTGGGTCTCGTTGCTTCGCCCCATATCGCGACTGAAATCGTCGTGGGTGTAGTTGGTTTCCTCCGGGCTTGGGACGTCGCGCATGGAGCGNGCCGCATACGACAAACCCGTCGTAGGCGGCGTAAAAGACGCGGTCATTCTGAATAGTTCTCTATCCCGTTGCTGGGCCTGTATTTCGCGGACACTGAAGGTGCGGCCATCACGAATGACCGTTACGTTGTAAATGGTTTTTTGGTCGACATCGCCTGGACGAAGGAAGTAGGCATGTAGAGAGTGGATTGATCGACCGTCTGTCGGAAGGGTTCTCTGCGCGGCACAAACGGCTTGGGCTAAGAACTGACCCCCGAAAACGCGCCCACCCCTTTCAGGAGCCCTTGGCGCTTCGAACCGGAGAGTGGTGATCGGTTCGAGTTCTAAGAGTGCTCGAAAGGCGCCTTTGTCCGAACGACGTATCATGGAATAACGCTAACAGAGAAAGTTTTTGATCGCAGTCGCGATTTGTTGTTGGCATCCTTCGAGCATGGCGGGACGCAATTAACGACAGCTTGCCCACTTTGATCGAATCAGGAGAAACGTTTCGCGACTTGTGCTCCGCTAGCGTTCCAAAAAGAGGAGGTGCGATGGACATCTATCGAGAAACACCAGGGGCGAAGATGATTTACCTCATTCGNCGTAAACCGGATACGTCTCGAGAGGAACTGGTGATGCATTGGTTTGCAAACCATATGCCGCTTGTCGTCAACGGCCAACAAGAGGCGGCAAAGTCGGGGCGGCCGCACGCGACAAAGTACACGGTCCTTCTGTTCGATGCGGATCGTGAGGGTAACTATCCGTGGGACGGTATGGCTCAGTTGTGGTGGAACAAACCTCTCCAAAAATCGGCTGTCGCGTTTGGAACCGAGCCGACGGACATGTTCCAAGTTAAAGCGGAGCCCTATTTACCCTGGGCGACTCGTGAATTTGTTGTGATGGACGGTCAGGGAGATCTGATGGCGATACCGAACCGGATGAATGCGGAATATCCTTGCACTCGTTCCGGTTTTTTCCGCGTCAGTTTTCTGGTGAAGGCGCTTGCGCAGGTCGATTACGCTGCATTCTTTGATCATTGGCTAAGCGTACACGTCCCCAACGTGAAAAAGACGATGGAGAAGGTGGGTGGATTTCGCTATGTCGTGAACCACAGCATTGACCCCGAACAGGAACAATATGCGGGTCTTGCGGAGCTATATTTCCAAGACGCGAGCGGATGGGACGAATACCGAGACACCATCGAACCGGACGGCATGGAAGCGTGGGTTGATGGAACCGGTATGCTTGTACTTCGGGGTCAGACGGAAATGGTAGGTATTCCATAATGCCCTGTGCTATCGAGATTCGGGTCTGCGGCACACCTCTTAAACATGGCTGAACCCAATGCGTCAGTTGACCGGCTGTTATTTTGCAGTTCCGTTCTCTTGATCGGGGTAGTCTGTTTATCCATCGCCACAGTTCCTGACCGCGCGGCTGCAGTAGTTGACGCAGCGTACCAATGGATTGCGGGTCGATTCGGACTTGCTTATCAGTGGATGACGATCGGAGCCACAGTCATATTGGCTGTGCTCGCTTTTGGTAGACACGGAAAATTACGTCTTGGTGGAGAATCCTCTCGACCCGCATACTCGACTTGGTCTTGGATGGGGATGCTTTTTTGTGCCGGCATCGGCGCAGGCCTCCTTTACTGGTCGACCATTGAATGGGCCGCCTACCTCGATTCGCCCCCCTTTGGACTCGCGCCGAACTCTGTCGAAGCGTGGGAATGGGCTTCCACGTATGGAATCTTCCACTGGGGATTGTCTGCCTGGTGCCTGTACTGCCTTCCAACCGTGGCAATCGCGGTTCCCTACTACCGGCGTCGGATACCGTATTTACGCCTGTCGACATCGCTGGTTGGACTTTTTGGCGATGACGTTGTCCGGCGACCGTTGGGGCGATTCGTAGATTTTGTCTTCATCATCGCATTGGTGGGTGGTACCGGAACGTCTTTGGGCTTGGCGACGCCGATGATAGGTGCCTGTATCAGTCAGCTCTTGGGAGTCGAAGAGGCCTTTCGGATTGACCTTGGGGTCGTGGGCATTGCCGTGATCCTCTTTGCTGCCAGTGTTTATGTCGGTCTTGATCGAGGTATCAAGCGCCTAAGCGATCTCAACGTCGGCCTCGCTGGTGCATTCTTACTTTTTGTGCTCATCGCCGGACCAACGTTATTTGTACTAAAAGTTGGCACGAACAGCGTCGGATTGATGTTGCAAGAGTTTTTTCGGATGAATACTTGGACGGACCCGATCCTAGAGACCGGTTTTGTCGAAGATTGGTCTGTCTTTTATTGGGCTTGGTGGATCGCATACGGTCCCTTTATGGGCCTCTTCGTGACGCGGATATCGAAAGGGAGAACACTCAAACAACTTATCGTCGGGATGGTGGGTTTCGGGACCTTGGGTTGTGCCGTCTTTTACGTTGTCGTTGGCAATACCGCTATGTGGATGGACATGGAGGGGCTAGTCGATGTTCGAGGTTTGATTAACCAAGGGCAGAATGGATCCGCAATTGCACAAGTTATAGCCGCGTTGCCGCTTGACCCGCTCCCGTTGATCGCCTTCATTGTAATCGCCTGGATATTTGTGGCCACGACCTATGATTCAGCTTCATATGCCATTGCCTCATCGGCGACACGCGATCTTGTGGAGGGTTCCAACCCTGCCCGATGGCACCGCGTTTTCTGGGCGTTTGCGCTGGCGGTTTTACCGATCACGCTAATGATTTTAGATGACTTAAGAGCGGTGAAATCTGCAGTGTTGGTTGTTTCGTTACCGCTACTGGCTATCGGCGTGATCATGACCGTCTCGTTATTCCGAACGCTGGAGGTAAACACCGAGCAATAACCGTCGCTCGGGTCATGTCAAGATACGGCGCCCCTCAACAATAAAAACAAATCGCACCCTAGCACCAGAGATTTCGGTAGCCTAAAGGTGCGTCGTTGGCTAATCCCTCGGACCCGCAGGCTGCGAATACCCTCCCTCGGTTTGGGACTGAACACTATCGGATTGGAGATCCCAGTTACGGCGTTTCATGCACACGCGTTTTTTGAAATGCGTACCGGCGCGCGTCATCCGCTTGCAGATTAATTCGTTGTCATCCTTAACTGCCGATCTTTCGCTCGTTTGATTCTTGGACGATTTCTCTTGACCCTGTTCATCTCCGAACGTGGTGGNGGCGACTATAATTGCCGCGATTCCGAAAACGGCGAACTTCATGGAATTTCCGATAATTCGTTGGGGTTGCGCTTTATACCACGGCTTNACATCGTAATTGCGGTCTCGGCAATTTCGACNGNGGGCTATGACGCGGCGGGTAAGTGGACGGTTGCGGTCCCGAATACCCGCGTTTCTTCCTGCTCATTCTGAATGGTTAAATCCAATACCACCTCACCGTTCTCCTCGTCGATGTCCGTGACAACCGCCGTCACGGTGTGGTCGTGGTCGGCGAGTACGGGCGCTCTAAATACCGTATCGATGAACTTGATTTTCCCTTGCGGTGCCCAACGGTGAATCATGCTCGTTAGAAATCCCATGCCCATGATTCCCGGGACAAGGGCACCAGGCAATCCCTGGGCTCGAGCCTTGCCGTGGTCCTCAAACCTTCCACTCCCTGAATATCCGACCGCTTCAGCAAAACTACGGGTTGCTTGGAGTGATGTATCGGGTTGCCAAGGGGTTATTTCGTCTCCGAACACGACATCAGCGATGGTTTGTACGGTCATTTGTCCGGTCGCTCTCTGATGACCTGGCGCGAATCGGTGGTGGCAAGGTGTTCGCCGCAGTCGTCGTATAACTGCATTCGGGAGACGAGAAAGATCATTCGTCCCGACCTCCCACTCTTGGCATAGATGTCGTGTAAATGGGTTTTACCAGTGAGCTTTATGCCGGGACGAACGGGCTTGATACAGGCGACGGCTTTTCCGCCATCCATCGAAATACCGCCGAGCGTCGGAAAGTCGATAGGTAAACGACGACCTGAAGCAAGGCTAGCAAGGATCGGGGCACACGCCTCGAAATTAGGATCTGTGGTATCAGTGAACTCTGCTCGAGTTTCGCCTGAAGCCTTCGCCACTTTTGCAGACTGTTCGGCATCGATCACGAAACCGGTTCGATCGAATTCGAGATCTAGGAACTTCGACCTCAAATCATCGATATCAGTCATACAGACGCCTCCTGATTGAACCAAGTGTTGGACCTGACTTTGTACGGAACATCCTCTCGCGGATCAGGTCAATCGGCGACGGAATGAGATAGACGTTCCGTGGCTTCGGCAAAATCCTCCATAAAGTTGTACACGACCGTACGCACGGCGACGGATTCGTTCATGAGGCCGACGCCTTGTCCGACGAAGTAATTCGCGAGCTGACGAGCTCCCGGATGATCGGTTTGTGCGAGTTTATCTATTTTGCGGAAGGCTGCTGCTGCTACGACACCCTGTAGCGGCATCGGTAGTGGTTCGGGACTTTCTTCCGCCGTCCATGCGTCCGTCCAGGCAGACCTTAGTTGCCGGGTGTACTTTCCGGTTCGACTTTTGGAACGAACCGTTTGGCGCGAGTTAGCAACGAGCATTTTTTCTTTCACGATGGGCAGAGTCTCTGCTTCGGCCGTGGTTAACCATACGGACCCAGTCCAGGCACCGTGCGCGCCCATGGCCATGCAGGCAGCCATTTGACGGCCGGTGACGATGCCGCCCGCTGCTAACACACACATGTCGTATTCTTTGATCGCATCAAGGACTTCAGGGACGAGGACCAGCGTTGATACTTCGCCACAGTGCCCTCCCGCTTCTGTACCAGCGACGATAAGGACGTCTACGCCTGCCTCGGCGTGTTTTACAGCATGTTCCTTTGCTCCAGCGAGTGCTCCGACGACGATTCCGCGTTCGCGCGCCATGGACATCATATAAGTGGGCGGAACCCCGAGCGCGTTGACGACCATCTTTACAGGGTGTGCAAATGCGGATTCAAGAATCGCCGTCGCGCCGGTCTGGCGCATGTTGTCGCCGACTCCAGCGCGGATGACTCCAGTCCATAGGTCCGCGGTGTCAATATCGTGCTGGGCGAGCAGCTCTTCGATGTACCTTTTGTGCTCTATCGGAATTCGGTCTTCGAGCTCTTCTTTTGACAATCCTTGCGCTTTGCTTTCCATGCTTGTCGGTACGAGTAGGTCAACGCCGTAAGGTTTTCCGTTGACGTGCTCGTCGATCCACGTCAACTCGATATCGAGGGTTTCGGGCGTGTGGCCGGCCGCACCAAGTACACCAAAACCACCCGCATTACTTACTTCCGCAATCACGTCTCGACAGTGGCTGAATGCAAATAAAGGGAATTCGATCCCCAACAAATCACAAATTTTCGAGTTCACTTCTGATCCCTATCTCGTTCGTGCATAAGCTATCACACGTTCTATGGGCATCATCGAAACGTTGGGCTCGCCATTCCCGTATGTAGGTGAAATCGAACTGGACGAGAACGCTAGACGACGTTAATAATCGCATTGAAATTTGTGCGTGTACTCCCTGGGCGTATTTGCTGTGGATCAAGACTTCACGCCGGGGAATCGCGCCGCCAGCAACACGAACAAGATGAAATGGGTGAACATGTCGACCGATAAACACAAAAACGATATCTACGGGGACCTCAATAAAAGGAATACGGATGAGCCGGCAATACCCGCGGCGACCGTCGTGCTACTGCGGGACGGAGCGGACGGTGTCGAAGTGCTGATGTTGCGGAAGAATGCCCGGATCGACTTCGGTGGGATGTGGGTGTTCCCAGGAGGTCGAATTGATCCAGGCGATTACCAAGGAGGGGATGATCTCGAAGCCACAGCTCGCCGCGCGGCATCCCGTGAGGCAGAGGAGGAAGCGGGGATTTCTCCGGAATCGAGTCAATTCGTTTGGTTTGCGCACTGGACACCTCCCGCGAGTACTGCTCGACGATACGCCACATGGTTTTTTGCAGCCCAGGCGGAAATCGACGAACCCATCAAAGTTGATGGTGGGGAAATAGAAGAACATGCATGGATCAATCCCTCGGTAGCGTTGGAGAAACACCGCGCTGATGAAATTGATTTAGCGCCGCCCACATGGGTGACTCTTTACGAGTTATCGAGATATCAACCGACGACTGCGGTTCTTAAGCACCTGGCGTCGCGCGAACCGAAGGTATACGAAACCCACGTCGCTGAGAGGTCCGATGGGGTCCGCGTCGCGATGTGGCACGGTGACGCTGGCTATGAGAGCTGGGATCCTGATCTCGATGGTGATCGGCATCGTCTGGTGATGGCGAGTGGCGGCTTTACGTTTGAAAATGACGTCGAAAACTATTAACCATCCTGACTAGAGGCTAGTCCGCCAAGGTCATGGCGGCCGCTTTCTCGCCGATCATAATGCAAGGCGCGTTGGTGTTTCCCGAAACTAATGTTGGCATTACGGACGCGTCCGCGATCCTCAAGCCCTCGATCCCGCGCACTCGTAGCTGATCATCGACGACGGCGTAGGGATCGCTACCCATTTTGCATGTCCCGACAGGGTGGAAAACGGTGCTTCCTGTGGCACGACAGAAGTTCAGGAGTTCTTCGTAAGAATCACACGTTGCACCTGGAAACAGCTCGTTATCAGAGAATTTTTGTAGCGCGGGGGCAGCACCGACCTGTCGGGCGATGCGCATGCCTGCGACTAAGGCGTCTCGGTCGATTTGTTCCGAAAGAAAATTGGGTCTGATCGCAGGGGCTGCTTCTGGATCATTGCTTTGGATATGGATCGAACCTTGGCTCTCAGGACGTAATTGACACACGGACAAGGTCATGCCGGGTTCTCTTTCGAGAGTACCGCGACGGGCGTTGCGGGCATAGCTGGCGTGGGCAAAGTGGAACTGGACATCCGGCGAGTCGAGCTCTTCGCGCGTTCGGACGAAACCATGCGCAATACCGGCGGTGTAGGTCATGACCCCACGGCGCGTGAAAGCATACTTTGCTGCCTCGCCGAGTAGTTTAAGTGGCCGAGTATCTTGATTGAGGGTCGTGACTCCTTTGACTCTCCACGCAATGCTGCTCGCATAATGATCTCGGTAATTCTCTCCAACGCCAGGCAGCTCGTGGGCAACGTCGATATCGTACTTACGCAATAATTCGGGGTTGCCGATGCCAGACAGTTCAAGCAATTGCGGTGACTGGACAGCGCCTGCACACAACAAAACCTCGCGATTGGCGCGCGCTTCACGCGCTTGACCTGCGACACTGTATCGGACCCCTACCGCTCGGTGATCGTCCAAGACGATACGATGCACGTGTGCACGAGTGGTGATGTGCAAATTGTTCCGGTGACGAGCAGGTCGTAAAAATGCGTCCGCGGTACTGTGGCGTCGACCATGCAACTGAGTGACTTGGTAATAGCCGAAGCCTTCCTGGGATACGCCGTTGTAGTCAGGCGTTTTGGGATAGCCGATTTCGACGCCCGCTTCGATAAACGCGTCAAGTAATGGATGGTGTTCGACCATATCGGCAACGTTTAATTCGCCACCCGATCCACGGAATTGATCACCGCCACGTTCGAAGTTTTCGGATTGTCTAAAAAAAGGAAGAACTTCGTCGTACGACCACCCACGATTCCCCAATTGCGCCCAAGTGTCGTAGTCGAGTGGCTGGCCACGCACGTACAACATACCGTTAATGGAGCTCGACCCGCCGAGAACCTTGCCGCGCGGAATGGGAATCTCGCGATTGGCGGTGCCTTCCTCCGGTTCAGTGTTGAAACACCAATTGAGACTCGGTTTGTCGATCATTTTCCAGAACCCGACTGGTATATGTATAAGTGGGTTCCAGGCCCTTCCGCCGGCTTCAACTAGTAGGACCTTGGTTTTTGAGTTTTGGCTCAATCGGTTGGCTACGACACAGCCGGCCGATCCAGCACCGATCACAATATAGTCATACTCCTCCACGCCCGCTCCTTTTCGTGTCTTCGCAACGTACTATGGTGTGCAGGCAGAGGTTGGAGAAGAGTCATGCTGAGTGCAAGTCAGGTCGAACAGTATCGAGAGCAAGGATACGTAGTTCCGGACTTCCGCTTGTCCGATGAAACGGTCAACGCGATACGGGCCCAACACGAGCGCCTCTTAAGTGGTCACCCAGAGTTTTCCGATTACTGTCCGGCGTTGCTCATTCACGATACCGGCTTCCTCAACTATGCGCGGAATGATGAGATCCTCGATATGGTTGAGCAGCTCATCGGTCCGAACATTGCGTTGTGGAATCAGAGTTTTTTTGCCAAGCCGGCACGCGTAGGATCGCGGACTCCGTGGCACCAGGACGGCGAATATTGGCCCATGCGACCGCTCGCGACTTGTTCGGTTTGGATTGCCATTGATGATGCTACTAGTGAAAACGGCTGTCTTCGATTCCTACCCGGCACCCACCGGTCGCGAGATCTTGCTCGACACCACTTCAATAAGGCGGACGGCTTGTCATTGCCGCTAGAAATTGATGAGTCCGTCGTTGATGAATCGTTGGCGGTTGATATAACGCTGCAAGCCGGCCAGATGTCATTGCACGATGTCTTTTTGGTACACGGTTCCGAACCCAATCAATCGCCGTATCCGCGTCGAGGCATGACGCTTCGATTCATGCCAACGTCATCAATTTATCGCCGTGATCTGGCGGGTGAGGGAAGTGCTTCGGCAAACGATCTACGTACGCTCTACCTGATGCGCGGTTCGGACGTCAGTGGCCAGAATGATTTTCGCGTACGTTGGTAAGGGTGTAGACAGAATCTACTAAGGATTCTTTAGGTTTGCTTCGAACCAATGCCCCAAGGAGCCGCCCAGGTAAGACCTTCGATGGTTGTTGTGCGGGCGCGGTATTCGCAACCGACCCATCCGGAATACCCCATATCGTCCAGCACGCTAAGGAGGTGCGGAATATTCACTTCCCCGTATTGCGGCTCGTTTCGACCGGGGACGCTAGAGAATTGGACGTGCCCGAGTACAGGCCAATGGTGTGCGAGGCCGGCGGCTAGATCACCTTCCATGATTTGGAGATGGTAGAAGTCGAATTGAAGGAGAACGTTAGGCATGGCCACCGCATCAATGATTTGCCGTGCGTGGGAGCTGTCGCTGTGCAGGTAACCGGGCACATCACGACTGTTCAGCGGTTCGATCAAAAGAGTTATCCCGAGGTTCGCAGCAATCGGAGCGGCCACGCGAAGATTCTGGATAAACACATCTTCGCATTCACGTGTCGTAGAACCCTCGGGTACCACCCCCGCCATGACGTGTATCAAACCAGCACCCAGCTCCGACGCGTATTCCAACGATTCGGAGACAATAGCTTTGAATTCGTTCTCCCGCCCGGGTAGCGCGGCAACGCCTCGCTCGCCAGCCTCGGCATTACCCATCCGTGTATTGACGAGAATGAGCTCGAGCTCGTTATCTGTGAGGATCGATTTCAGTTCCTCAACAGCATGACCGTACGGCTGCAGGTATTCGACTGCGTCAAACCCGACTTGCCGAGCCGCGGCAAATCGTTCGACGGGCGCCAATTCAGTGAACATCGTCGTCAGGTTTGCAGCAAGTCTTGGCATGGCGGTGTTTGTTTGTGAGTCAGTTATTCAGGATTGTATACGTGGTTCACTGGGTACAAACCAGCTGCGTTCGCCCCTCACCACTCATGCAACCGAAATCGACCCCGTCGATCCATGGTACCTAGTGCAATTTCTTGACATCAGGAGTAGCCGATCGAAAGTAGGTTCTTGACCGGTTGGTAGAGCTCCTCGAGATAGCCGACATCGGTTGAACTTAGCTGAATGTTCGTTGCCTCAACGAGCTGATCGATTTGTTCGATGCGTGACACGCCGACCACGGGCGCGTACACCTCGGGTTTATTGAGCATCCAGGCCAAAGCGATCTGTGCTGGAGTTTGCCCGAGTTTTCGTGCGACTTCGGCGTTCCGTTCGGCGATCGAAAAATCCATTTCGCCACGGTATAGGCTTTCCGTACGGGAACGATCGCGACCCTGAGAACGAGCTGTACTTCCCTGATCGAACCCACCCTGATAAGAGCCTGCAAGTATGCCGCGGGCGAGCGGAGACCATGGCGACACTGCGACGCCGGTGGTGGCGCAGTATGGGTTCATTTCGCGCTCTTCCTCCCGGTAAATGAGGTTGTAATGATTCTGCATGGAAATGAAGGGTGTCCAACGATGCATTGCCGCCGTCATCTGAAGCTCTACGAATTGCCAGGCGAACATGGAGGAAGCGCCGAGATACAGGACCTTTCCTGCTTTTACGACGTCGTGCAATGCTTCCATCGTTTCTTCAACCGGAACCTGAGCATGCCCAGGCACGCCGTGGGGATGTCGGTGGATGACCAGCTGGTCAATGTAATCGAGCCCGAGACGTCCGAGACTTGCATCGACACCTTCAAGAATGTGTTTCCTTGAGAGGCCACCTTGGTTGGCGCCCGGTCCCATGGGCATCGAAATTTTCGTCGCGATGACAAATTGATCTCGAGGCAACAGTTCCTTTAAGAGTGCGCCGACAACTTCCTCGCAAGCTCCAACGCCGTAGGTATCGGCACAATCGAAGTAAAACAAGCCATGGTCGATTGCCGCTTTAAAGATTGGCCGAGCTTCATCGATTCCCAGGGTCCAATCGCCTTGATGTCCCTGGCCTGGTTTTCCAAAATTCATGGTTCCGAGACAAAGTTGGGAGACTCGTAGGCCGCTATTTTTTCCAAGTTGTATAGCTTCAAGCATGATGTTCTTTCCTTGAGGGCTTTGCTGTAGGTCCGAAATAGTATCGAATGGAACCAGCAGGGGTTAACTAATGCCAGAAGAAGTTGGCGCGCTTTCCAAAGTGCGGATTATTGACTTGACGGACGAACGTGCCATTTACGGCGCGAAACTACTTGCGGATCTGGGCGCGGATGTTGTCCGACCGGAACCGCCCGAAGGGGACCCGTTGAGACGGCGAGGGCCTTTTTGCAACGATGACCCCGACCAACCTTCTCTTTGGCACGCTTTTTTTGCTTCGAATCGACGCTTTATTTCGTTGGATCTTGAAACGCAAACGGGTCTGGATCAATTAACGGGTTTGATCGCAAATGCGGAGATCGTGTTGGTGTCGGAAGGAGCTTTTGGCACTTCAGATTTGGACTTCGATGTCGCCATGCGGGCCAATCCTGCATTGGTTTGGGTAGAGTGTTCGTCTTTCGGTAGCGAGGGGCCTTGGAAGGACTACCTGGCTCCAGATTTAGTGGCGGGGGCATTGGGAGGATCGGTTTCTACGACGGGTGATGTGGACACTCCACCGCTAAAAGCTTTTGGCGACCTGAACTTTGTGGTGTCCGGATGCTATGCCGCTATCGCTGCGTTGAGTGCGCTCTATCACGCTAAGGAGACAGGCCAAGGTCAGCGTGTGGATGTGCCGGTACATCAATGCATCGCCTCGTGCCTGGAACACGTATTCATGTGGTACTGGTATTCGGACTTGTTGGGGCCGGCCCGAGGCCGGGCTCTTGAGCGTCGAGGTAGTCTGCATTGGTCGAACATGTATGTTGTTATGCAGGCCGTGGGCGGCACCATCATGGTCACGCCGACCCCTGACATCGATGCGCAGCTAACATGGCTCATCGAGGCGGACGAATTCGAAGATTTGTTCGAACCGGAATTCCAAGATCCGGCGAATCAGGCTCAATTTATGGCCCGTCTCATGGAAGTTTTGCGTACCTTTGTCGGATCGAAAGATGTGGAAGCGTTGTTTCTCGAAGCCCAATCGCGTCATGCGCCGTACGGCTGGGTGTTGCCGATCGAGAAGGTAGGAGAAAATCCTCAACTTGAGGCACGCGATTGGTGGCATCCGTATTCGATCGGTGAGAACGTTGTAAAGGGGCCGGGTACGCCTTATCGATTTAGCCAGACACCTTGGCAAATGAAGCCGTATGGCGAAACCGACGTCGATGCGGAACGCGTCTTGCAAGACCTCGGTTGGGACAACGATCGATGAGACCGCTGGAAGGCATTAAAGTCCTCGATTTTACCCACGTTCTCGCCGGGCCATTTGCGACCCGCCTACTTGGAGATATGGGTGCCGACGTCGTCAAGATCAACTCCGTCGCGCGCGCGACAGCGATCAACGCGACGAATAATCCCTATTACACGATGTGGAATCGAAACAAACGGGCCCTCGCGCTCGATATGTCTCGTGATGAAGCGAAACGCATTGGTAAAGACCTTTGCGCTAAGGCCGACGTGGTGATCGATAATTTTTCGGTCGGGGTATTGGATCGTTGGGGGGTTGGATACGATTTGGTTTCTGCAGTTAATCCCGAAGTGATCTATGTGCAGATGTCGGGCATGGGGCAAGGCGGACCCTGGTCAGATTTTGTTACCTACGCCCCGACCATTCACGCGCTTAGCGGCTTGACGCACTTGACCGGCGTTGAGGGTAGGGAAGACATCGGTATTGGCTTTTCCTATAACGATCACGCGGCGGGCCTGCACGGAGCCGTCGCTATATTGGCCGCGATTCAAGCACGCCGTTCAACTGGAAAAGGACAACGGGTAGATCTTTCGCAGTTTGAAGTTGGCGTAAATTTACTGGGTCCTGCGTTGCTTGATCTATTCGGTAATGGCAGAGCAGCACGACCCATGGGGAATCGTCTGCCCTACGACGAGGTCGCTCCCCACAACTGTTATCCATGTGCGGGCGCGGCGTCTGACGACATTGCCGATGAGCGCTGGGTTGCCATTGCCTGTACGTCCGATGATCAGTGGCAAGAATTGTGTCGAGTTATGGGTGAACCAGAGTGGTCGAGCGCTCCGGTATAC
>PBGU01000028.1 GCA_002719135.1 Gammaproteobacteria bacterium | reverse complement strand
GCAAGATGATGGCGCGCGTTGGGTCGATCGACTTGAAATTGATTCGCGTTCGGAATGAAGTCTTCGTCTCGATTCCCCGATATGTACCACATCAAGAGTTGGTCACCTTTCAAGATTTGTTTATCGCGGACCTCACAATCTTCGTTCGCGGTGCGTCGCATATAGGCAATCGGCGATTGCCAACGAATAATTTCAGAAACCATATTCGGTACGAGCCCATGGTCGGCCCTAAGTTTCTCGTACTCGAACGGATTTTCGTTGAGGGCCAGCACTCCACCTGTGATGGAGTTTCGCGTCGTGTCATTGCCTCCGACGATCAACAGCAAAAGATTGCCGAGAAACTCGTACGGCTGCATATCTCGGGTGGCGTCACCATTGGCAAGCATCGATACCAAATCGTTGCCTGGCTTGCCAACACGTTCATGCCACAACCGGGTGAAATACTCCAAACAAGAGAGCATCTCTTGGCGACCTTCTTCCCTTGACTCGACGATGCCTTCTTCCTGCCCTGCAGTCACAACATCGGACCAGCGCGTCAGCTTTCGTCGATCCTCAAACGGGAAATCGAATAAGGTTGCTAGCATTTGGGTAGTCAGCTCGATGGAAACGGTGTCGACCCAATCAAATGTTTCGCCGACGGGCAACGCATCCAGAATCGTTCCAGCCCGTTCCCGAATAGTGGATTCAAGTAGCTTGAGATTCGGAGGTGCGACCACGGCGGATACCGTCGCTCGCTGCTCGTCGTGTTTCGGTGGATCTGTTGAGATAAACATATTGAAGGCGCTTGGTTCGGCGTGCGAATTCAAGTCCACGCGTGGCCCCAACGCGATGCCGTGGGCGGAAGAAAATAGGCGATGGTTGGTGTCGATCGCCATAATGTCGTCAAATTTAGTAATCGACCAGAAGCGGCCGGCATGTTCACGCTCAGAGAGATGGACGGGGTCTTCCTGGCGTAACCGCTCAAAATATCGCCAGTGTTTGTCTTCATGAAACAGTCGCGGATCCATGACGTCGATCTCATCAAGCGCAATCGAGTAGGGATCCGGTATCTCAATGCGTTGCTCTGTCTCGCTCATCGCTCCCTCACCCTATTTCTCCAACGTGACTGTAGCGTACTTAATTAAAAGAAGCTTCGTGTGACCCGATGTCGGCCGAGCTATACTGGTCGAGTAGCACAGGGCTAACGACATGGAAAAAATTCTGCTGTACCACAACCCCGGTTGAGGGAAATCACGCGGCGCAATCGACATATTGCGCGAGCGCGACGTCGAGTTCGATGTCATTGAATACCTCAAAACGCCGCTGAACCGCGAAGATCTTGGGCGAATCATCGATCTTGTACCGGAAAGTCCCCAAGAAATGGTTCGTAAGGACAAAAGCTTTACCGAACTTGGACTTAACGCCGATGACTACACGTCGAAAGAGACAGTAGTCAATATTCTTCTCGAACACCCCAAACTGATGCAGCGACCCATCATCACCCGGGGCGGACAAGCGGTCATTGGGCGACCCTCGGAAAAAGTCCTAGCACTCCTCGATTAGGGATCGCCGGTAGGCGATTCTCGGACCGCGGACGTTTTTCCGTCGCATGCACCTTCGGGGTCTTCTGACGATCAACGTCGCCAGAGATGATCATTTACCTAGGCTACGAAGCGCTCAGTTGCCTTTGTCCGCCGCTATGAACATCTCAGCGCCCCCAATCAAACGTCCGATCCCGTCAGCGACCGTCGCCATACGTTCATCGGTTGAATCACCGACAACCCACCGGTGGTGAAGCTGTTGAACGACTGTCGCCGTTTTCCACCGGGCGAAAGCCGCGTACCAGTCGGCGCGCGACACGTCGATCCCGGATAACTCGCCATAGCGCACAACGACTTCGCGACGGGACGACAAACCCATTCGTTCCATCCCTACATGAGCGAGGCCTACCACCGAAGAATCGTCATCTGGGTCGGGCCAATAATTGAGTAACGTACCTAGATCGATGAGAGGATCGCCGAGCGTCGTCATGTCCCAATCGAAAATCGCGACGACATGATCGGGGTCAGCGGGATCAAACATACAGTTGTCGAGCTTGAGGTCGTTATGGACCAATGAAACCCGTTGCGGGCCAGGCATCGTGGCTTCCAATGCATCAAAAATCCCCGCCATTTGGGCAGCGTATCGCTCATCCGCGACCAAATCCCATCGTTTTTTCCAACCCTGCAGTTGACGTAAAACAAAACCTTCCGGCCTACCTAGGTCGTCGAGATCCGACACGCTCGGATCAAGGCGGTGAAAACGCGCCATTGCATCCACCAAAGCGAAGCCGATCCGTTTCCCGACGTTTGTGTGTTGGCGCATCGTTGCGGGAATCACGCCGCGAACGACCTCCCCTCGACACCGTTCCATGACGAAAAAATCGGCGCCCGCCACGGCGTGATCGTCACAAAATACATATGCTCGCGGAGCCAACTCAAACTGTCGCCACAACGTCGATAGGACCTTGTATTCTCGACCCATATCGTGAGCTCCTGGCGCCAGGGTGCCGAAAGGGGGGCGCCGAAAAACAAGCTCGCTAGTCCCAAAAGCAATCATGTAGGTGAGATTTGCGGACCCATTGGGAAACTGCAGAACACGGAATGAACCGCGAGTATCAATTTCGGGTGGCAGCGTGTGTCGTAAGTATTCCGCTATCGACGGCCAATCAAGCTCCTCACCCGATCGAACAGCTTCGAGCTCGGGCAGGGCCACGTCTCGAAAGGGATCAACATCTTCCGGGATCACGGCCACGCCCTATAACACCGCGATGGGGTTAACCGGGGAGCCAGTTCCCCGAACAACTTGAAGCGGCGCGATCGAAATGAAAAATTCCCAACGTCCTCGTTCAACACAAGCATTGGCAAGTGCGTCCAGCCGCAAGTTGTCAAGCAAATGAAGTCCGATCGCTACGATGCCACACTGATGTATCGGCATCGGCCACCCTTCCGTGTCGGTGTTGGGGATCGCATCTGACACCCCGTCCGACCCAAGCATCGCGATACGACGGTCATGCAGCCACCGAACCGCACGTCCATCCAATCCGGCCAAACCTTCGGTAGGCGCCCATGATCCCTTCGATTTCCGTCTCGCATCACGTCCTGTCGCGATTAGTAGGATATCCCCCTCGCCAACGGTGACGTTCTGATCGCGTTCTGCGGCTTCGAGATCTTCGGGGGATACGCGTTCGTCAATGTCGAGCCAGTCGACACCTTTTAGTCGAGGTATATCTAACAAAACACCGCGACCCGCGATGCCTTCCTTCCCTGCCATGATGCTATTTCGGGTTGCACCGGTGCTTTTAACCTCAGTTGCTTTAAATCCGTTGTACATCGTCTCTTTCACGAAAACGTGGCACAAGGCGTCAATGTGTGACACCGCCATCCCATGGAACGCCACGCCTATATAGTCCATCGCGGATTCCATACCCGGAATACCAGTTTCTGTACACGCGTCCCCCGCCACAACCATCATGTGCTGTGCTGGCCTCGGATTATCAGGTGCCGGGCGCGTTGGAAATTCAAGCGAGCAACTGACGGTCGTGCCATCTTCTATCAAGCTGGCCGCGGCTGCGACTCGTGCCGGCGTGATGTAATTGAGTGCACCTCGTTCGTCGTCGTCACCCCATTTACCCCAGTTTTTTACGTCTTCAAAGAGTGTTTCTAGTTCGACCGTCGACATCGTCATTTTCGTGCTTGCTCCGTTCTATTCGACCGTCCAAGCATACTCGATCGTTCTGCCAACCCGATGCCTGCTACCACAAGAATCAATGCTGTGAGGTGATGCATTTGCAACTGTTCGTCCAATATAAAGAACGCCAACGTCACGGCAAACAACGGAACAAGGTTAAGAAAAATACCGGCGCGAGCAGCGCCAATCAGTTGCACGCCGCGAATGAAAAATATTTGCGCTAACAGCGACGGAAAAATAGCGACCAGCCCCGCGATCACCCATCCGAGAGACGTCGGTGGCTGCGTCCAACCTGATCTCACCTCCATGAGCAGCATGGGTAACGACATCAGAAAGGCAGCCGAAGCCAACGCCATAAAGAGGTTGACCGCGCCTGTCTCCGGCCGGTGACGCAGCCCAATCGTGTAGGCCGCATACAAGGCACACGCGAGCAGCACCAGTAGATCACCCTGGTTAAACGAAACCGTTCGAAGCTGATTGAGATCTCCTTCTATGCCAACTACCACGACGCCCAACATCGTGATGCCGACCCCTAATGCTTGATACAGCGAAATACGCGCTCGGTATAGCCCAACGGTGCCAAGCAAAATAAACATTGGCATGACACCCTGAAGGATCCCTATGTTGATTGCCGACGTATGATGTGCAGCCCAGTAAAAGATCCCATTGAAGACGGCAAGCCCCAACGCGCCCATCGTCATCAAGTATGGCCAGCGTGCACGCAACGCGGCCCAATCCGAAGCCACTGATCGGATAGCAAACGGCGCTAACACTAAAACGACGCCTAGCCATCGCATACTCACCAACGCCATCGGCGAAATTTCGCCCACAGCCAGTTTCGCTAATACCGCGTTTGCACCCCAAAAAAACGTCGTCAGGATCAACAGTCCATACGCACCAACCGCCCGCCGGCCGACTGCCGACGCCGCCAAAGCGCTTTCATTTTCATCCGTCACTCCNCCCAACACCCAACGCCGTTGTCCTCTCATTGCTNAAGCCCCGNCAACATTCGAAGGCAATAATGCAACCAGACAGAAATTTTCACCGNGCGNACTCAAGGCCAATCAAACCGTCGTTTCCAGTGNAGATCTCCCATAGTCCCCATGAATCAATCNTCACAGTNGCCCATTCNTGAGATCCATAACTTNNGAAACACACACCGTTTCCGTACATATAAGCGCANAGAGCATCCAACNCATGACTTTTTGTTAAAGCCTAGGGACATAGGTAGTATTGAGCATTATGTCAGGCGNCCTTCGCTTTTGAAGGTTACGCAANTGAGTTTATTGGGAGGCCGGGCACCTGNNCTCNGATCCCAGGCTCGTCTTACACGGAGGAACTTATGGCTCACGACATCGTTATTCGAAATGGAGACATTGTCGACGGCACAGGCGCCGAGCCCATCCCTGGTGATCTCGCAATTGATGACGGTCTGATTTCCGCCATCGGCAAGGTCGAGGGGAAAGGCAAGGAAGAGATCAATGCAGAGGGTCATGTGGTAACCCCTGGTTTCGTCGATCTCCACACGCACTTGGACGCCCAAATCGGTTGGGATCCATTGATGACACCCGTCAGCTGGCACGGCGTAACCACGGCCCTGATGGGTAACTGCGGCGTCACCTTTGCACCATGCAAACCCACCGACCGAGATTTGCTTGCCGGCATGATGGAAACCGTCGAGGATATTCCGAAACACGCGATCCTGACCGGGCTCCCATGGACTTGGGAAGACTACGGCGGCTATTTAGACGCGATCGATTCACTCGATCCTGCCCTCAACGTTGCTGGCATGGTCGGTCACTGTGCCGTGCGCTTCTACGTCATGGGTGAACGGGCGGTGGAGGAACAGGCCACACCAGAAGAACTGAGCGAAATGGCCAAAGTGGTGGGTCATTCCATTGACGGAGGTGCGATAGGATTTTCGACCAACCGTTACCCGCCCCACAAACTACCCGATGGGAGATCGATCCCCGGGACGTTTGCGGATCCGAACGAGCTGGTCGAAATTGGCAAGGAAGTGGGTGCACGCAACGCTCTGATGCAGGCAGTTGGGGCGGATTTTGAAGTGCTCACGAAAATGGCGAACACAACCAAGGGTCGTGTACTTTTTAGCTACGGGACTGGCCCTCAGGAAGGTGCTGGCAAGGCTTCCGCCAAGGGTCTAGAACAACTCTGCTCAGGTGGTGGTGACTTCACAGCCATAACCCAAGTACGTGGATCGGGTTTCATGTTTGGGCTTCAATCCAACCTTCCAGTACAAGGAGAAACATGGGCTGCGATCCGCAAGATGGATCTCCCGGGACGCCTGGCCGCCATCAACGATGCGGAAACAAGCACCAAACTTGTCGAGGAGGCCCGCGCGCAAGACGGTCGAACCATGCCGATGCAAAACGTGTTCTACCTCGGTGCAGGCGATTCGCCCAACTACACCTTAGCACCGGAAGAAAATCTGAAAGCGACCGCCGATGCAGCTGGGGAGCACTGGTCTGAAACGTTCATCCGACTTTCCCGCGAAACGAGTGGCCGGGCGCTTTTTAACCTGCGAATGTTTAACCAAAGCCTCAAGGAACTGGGTGATCTCCTTAAGAGTGAGCACATCTTTCCAAGCCTAGGCGACGCAGGCGCACACGTCTCCCAGATCATGGACGCAGGATGGACCAGCTTCATCCTGTCTCACTGGATCCGCGAGACCGGCGTCTACAGCATGGGTGAAGGTATTCGGCGAATGACATCGGGACCCGCGCGGGTACTTGGCTTGTCAGACCGAGGGACTCTTGCGACCGGAATGCGAGCAGATGTCAACGTCTTCGACCCAAATACGGTTGCCGAGCGTCAACCCGAACTGGTGCACGATTTCCCGGGCGGCGCGCCGCGTTATATTCAAAAATCGATGGGTTACAAGGCGACTTTGGTGAACGGACAAATTAGCGTCTCGGAAGGCGAGCACACCGGCACACGAGCCGGCAGTGTTTTAAGGCATCAAGCCTAAACCTTCAACATGCCATTGGTGAGAAGTCGACGGCGACGGTGCCTTCGACTTCGTTGATTGAACCATCGCCAACGGGTGCTGACTTTGGGCCAAAGGCGAAACATTCCCTATTGAGCCGTAGTGCTTGATATGGACCTCTCCTCGCCACGCCGCGTCGGGAAAAGCGATCTGTACGTCACGCCGTTGGGCTTCGGAGGAGGCACCATCGGGAGTGCCGACGTACCAACTCAGACCAGCCTTGATACCGTGAACGCCGCTTGGGCCAGCGGCGTTCGTTTCTTCGATACCGCGCCCTGGTACGGTCTTGGTCGCTCGGAACGTCGGTTGGGATTAGCACTCGCCGGAATCGATGACCGAGACCGCTACTGCATCAACACCAAGGTCGGTAAATCTCTGGTGCCAGAGCCCCAAAGGGATGAAGGCAAACGTACGCTGTCGCCTGGCGGGCAAGTTCGAACACCACGGGATCCGATCACCGGTTTTCGCGTCGAATTCGACTACACCTACCAACGCATTCAGTCTCAGCATCACGAATCACTGCAACGTCTCGGGCATTCGCGCGTCGACAGTTTAACGATTCACGACATCGATTACGGTTATCACCCGCCTAGGCAAATCGAAGAACACCTTGAAGAACTTGATTCCAACCGTGGGGGCGGCGCAACAGCGCTCCAAGAACTGCGTGCGCTTGGTGCCATCAAAGCCATCGGTTGCGGCTGCAACTTGGAATCACGCAACGCGGACAGTTGGCTGACAAGCGCGCACGAGGATCTCTGCGAACGCATCGCCGATCTTGTTGATCTCGACTTTTTCGTGATCGCGGGCGGCTACACGCTTCTCGAAACTCGCGCTTTACAGCGTGTCCTACCGCTTTGCGATAAACGAGGCATTGGCGTCATCATCGCAGCACCATATGCCAGCGGTTGGCTTGCTAATTCCATCGGCACGGCGACGTACATGTACGACCAAGCACCCTCCGACATTGTCGAAAAGACCCACCGCATGGCGAGCATTTGCACTGCGTACAACGTATCGCTGGCCGCAGTCGCTCTGCAATTTCCGTTAGCTCATCCAGCGGTCGCAGCCGTCATACCCGGTGCTAAAAGCCGTCAGGAAGCCGAACAAAACCGTGACTACTTGATGTCCCCAGTCCCAACCAATGTATGGCACGAGTTCAAAGACGAGGGACTCTTGGATCCGAACGCTCCCACGCCCGATCGTTAACGACACTGCGATCAGTAGGCCGAATTTCGTTCCGAGACGCGTTCGACGACGCTGCGCTAGAATGCCTCCCTTATGCATGAACGACCCTTGAAAATTGTGCACACGTCGGACGTGCACCTGGATAGTCGCTTTACCACCGATACCGCTGGCGAGTACCGCAACGGTGCCGAGCGAGCCTTTGCTGCCGTTGTTCAAGTCGCGCTCGACGAATCTGCTGACTTACTCTTGATAGTTGGCGACCTCTTCGACAATAACCGCGTGCCCATTGAAGATTTCGAGTTTGTCTGCAATCAACTGCAGCGACTGTCGTGCGCGACCGTTCTTCTCCCAGGGAATCATGACGTCCACGATGACTATTCGGTTTGGTATCGAATCGAACTAGCTACTGCCGGGAATCACGTGCACGCCGTCCTCGACCATCGGGGAGACATCATTGAGTTTCCTGANNTCGGNGCCCGTGTATGGGGTAAAGCAATGGCCGAGCACGCCCCTGAAAATGCCCCGCTGGCCGGGACGCCTGAGCCCGTTGCCGACGNGTGGAATATAGGNCTCGCGCACGGCCAAGTCGTTGAGAAACGTGCNGGAATCGGTTCCTCACAAATCACCAANGAAGAAATCCGTAATTCGGGATTCGACTATCTAGCGCTTGGCCACGTCCATGTTTGGGGCGACAAGTCAGCCGGGGCAACCACCGCCTGTTATCCCGGTTCGCCGGTCGCCGCATANGCGTCTGCNAGCGGCGGNCATGTCGCCATTGCTCGCCTTTCANCCGATGCGGNGGTCTCTTTGACACAACATCTCGTTGACCGNCAACGGGAGCAACGCGGCGTNGAAGATCCNTTAGCGGGGATNGTTATTTAGCNAACGCGATTGAGCAANGATANCTAGGAGGCATACACANCCCGCGTTNCTCNGCTCGCGGGTACACNGTCGATGAGGAAGGGGACCTCATGCAATTCACNTTTAANGAAGANCAGGATCAGCTTCGGGCAACGGCGCAAAAGTTCTTGGCCGATAAATCACCAACNGTCGAAGTTCGCCGGCTNATGGAAACGCATCAAGGCTACGACCCCATTGTCTGGGCACAACTCTCTAGCGAACTCGGTTTCACGGCGACTCACATACCCGAGACATACGGCGGACTTGGGCTGTCCTATGCCGAACTTGGAATTCTGTTTGAAGAAATGGGGCGAACGCTTCTCTGTGCACCGTTTCTCGCGACTGCGCTAGGCGCGACCGCAATTATGAACGTCGCCACCGAATCGGAGAAATCCGAACTATTGCCGGATATAGCGACTGGCACCCGTATCGCAACCCTTGCAGTCTTCGAAAGCTTCGGGAAGTGGGACGCCGATTCGATCGAGCTTACGGCCAAAAATGACCGATTAAACGGGACCAAACGTTATGTCCTTGATGGGCACATTGCCAACTTCATCATCGTCGTCGCCCGGACCACCACCAGGAACGAGACCGACACCATTGGATTTTTCTTAGTAGACGGTGATGCGCCGGGATTAAAGCGACGCGTCGTTAATACCATTGACTCAACTCGCAAACTAACGCAACTCGAATTTGTCGATGTCGCCGCACGACGTCTTGGCGGGAACGATGATCAATCGGCCAAGTTGGCGGAGACGCTCGATCTAGCTGCCATCGGTCTCGCCAACGAAATGGTAGGAGGCGCGCAACACTTAGTTGACGAAACCGTCAAATACGCGGCGGAACGAATCCAATTTGGTCGGGCAATCGGATCGTTTCAGGCCATTAAACACAAATGCGCCGACATGTTGCTTGACGTAGAAATGGCCAAGTCCGCGGCTTATTACGCGGCGGCGGCCGCTGCATCTAGCGACCCAGAGCTACCCGTACTCTCGAACTTAGCCAAAGCAGCGGCCTCCGAGGCCTACATGCGAATCGCAGCTGAATGCATCCAAATTCACGGCGGCATCGGATTTACCTGGGACAACGACACACACCTTTGGTTCAAACGCGCCAAAAGTTCCGAAGTATTTTTTGGTGATCCCTCCTATCACAAAGAACAATTAGTCACGCGGTGGCGGTACTGATGCAACCCCTAGACAGCGAGAAGCTTCGTAATGAGCTAAGGCTTTGGCTCGAATCCAATTGGGATCCGAATGCCTCATTAATCGAATGGCGCACCAAACTTGCCGAATCCGGTTGGGGAATGCCCACGTGGCCATCGCAGTGGTTTGGGAAGGATTTGTCCTTGGTTTTGAATCCGATCGTGGAGGAGGAATTCGCCCGTATAAACGCTGTCACCGTGGCCCGTAGCGGTATCCGTCTGTTGGCAGCCGCGACGATTCTCGAGCACGGTGACGATCGCCAAAAGTCTCGGTACCTGAGGCGCATCCTCACGGGCGAAGATACATGGTGCCAGCTGTTTAGCGAGCCGGGCAGCGGTTCCGACCTTGCCGGCGCCATCACAAGAGCCGACTTCGATGGTAGCCAGTGGATCATCAACGGTCAGAAAGTCTGGACCACGAGCGCGCACCATGCCGATTACGGTCTACTTCTTGCGCGCACCGATTGGGAGGCGCCCAAACATGACGGACTTTCTTACTTCGTCATCGACATGCATCAACCCGGCGTGAGTGTACATCCGCTCAAGCAGATGAACGGCCATGCGTCTTTCAATCAGGTGTTTTTTACCGATGCCGCGGTTGCTCCAGAGGACCAAGTGGATCGGATCGGTAACGGCTGGAAAGTTGCCATGACCACGCTAATGCACGAACGCCGAAACGCCGATGCGCCGCGGTCGGTGCATCGGGTCCGCGACCTCAAGGGTCGTATATACGACGAAGAACGCGATGAAACAGCCACGGTTATGGAACCATACAAATGGTATCCGCAACGCGCTGGTCGAGTGGACCTGGTCTTCGATCGAGCTATTGAAACGGGAAAAATTGACGATCCCGTCGTCAGACAAGCCATCGCCGAACTGATGATCAAAGCCAGGACGGCTGAATGGACAGCTCGCCGAGCCCGCGCCGCCCAACAGCAGGGTCGACCCCAAGGGCCTGAAGGTTCCTTAGGTAAGTTGGCCGCGAGTCATGTCGCCCGGCAGGCTTCCAAGGTACATACCATGATCAGCGGAAGTGACAGCATGCTGGGAGACGAGGATGGGCCGTTAGCCGGATTGATCGCGGAAATTCTCATTTCGGTCCCAGCCACGTCGATTGCGGGGGGCACTGACGAAATTCAGCGCAACATCATCGCCGAGCGCGTTCTTGGGATGCCGAAAGAGCCCCGCATGGACACTGGTCCGTTTCGCGACGTCATGAAGAACCCGGGACCGGCGGTTCCATAAACATTGACGTACGTCCCCCGTCTACGACGAGGTCATGACAATTGACGTAACTGCCCGCATCACTCGCGAGGAACAGCGCAGCTTCCGCGATATCCATCGACAACCCGCTCCGAGGCAGCGGTGTGGCACGAGATAAGTTGGCCTGCAATTTCTGCATCTTGCGCTCATTGTCTTCGTCGGTAAGCGTATTGGCCCGAGCCGAACCTCCCCAGAATATAGGCGTCGCAATCGCACCCGGAGAAATGGTGTTCACCCGAATGCTGTGCGGACCAAGTTCGATACCGGCCATCCTCGTGTAATGCGAAACCGCCGCCTTGAGGACAGAATAAAGCACATTACCTTGTCGGTATCGGAGACCCGCAATACTCGAGTTATTGATAATCGACCCACCGCCAGAAGCTTTCATGGGCTCAATGGCATAGCGAATCCCCAGCGCAACGCTGGTGAGCAAGAGGTCAACGCCGTATCGAATTTGTTCGGGAGTAATACCGTTCACGTCCCCTGGCGTTGGACCTCCCGCGTTATTGAATAAAATGTCGAGTTTTCCAAATCGGTCCAGTGCCTGATCGACAGTCGCCTTGACGTCCGCTTCTTGCGTCACGTCGGCCTCATGGTATACGGCTGCGTTCCCTAGCTTTTCCGCTAGAGCGTTGCCTTTGTCACGCGAACGGCCCGTGAGCAATACCTCAGCCCCTTCGGCAACAAACAGCTCCGCGGTCGCAGCTCCAATACCGCTGGTTCCGCCCGTAATCACCGCCACTTTCCCAGACAAACGTCCAACCACGGTATGCTCCTTGTTGAAATGGGCTCGAATCCTAGCGTCCCCTTACCCGTTAAAAGGCTATGTCGGAGTCGCGTTCCATGAATCGAATGACGAACCCAGGCTCATGCAGCGTGCTTTTAGCTACGANGCAACGACCGTCAAGGGTAATAAACGGCGATATGCCGATCGCGATGGGTTGCCTTTGNGACATGCACTTTGCCGTAAATAGCCATGACACNTAACATCTTTCAACACGTTCGTTGTCAAGCGTTATCCGGTCGGCAGCTTNACGGTGGCCGTTCCAAAAACCCGCGTTTCTTCNGCTTCGTTGGTGATCGTAATATCGATTTCNACGCACCCGGCTTCTTCGTCGACGTCCGTGACGACACCCACAATTTGGTGAGGCTCGTCGACTAGTACAGGTGCTCGGAACACCGTATCAATGGCCACAATTTCAGCCGATGGTGCCCATCGATGGATCATCGCCCCTAAAAATCCCTGGCTCATAACGCCGGGTACCAGCGCGCCAGGAAAACCCTCTTTCCGTGCCGCCTCATGATCGGTAAATCGGGGACCGCCCCACCCAACGAACTTACCAAACCGTTTAACGTTCTCGAGACTGGTATCTGGCGCGAACGTCGGTATTTCAGCCCCGAATTCCACATCGCTCACAATCGTTACGGTTTCACTCACTGGGCCTCTCCCTTATAACCGTCCTGGTGTCGGCATTCGCCACGTGGACTCCCTCCGCATCAAAGAGTTCCATCCNCGTGACGAGAAAGATCATGCGACCCGATCTTCCGGTTTTCGNNTAAATGTCGTGCAAGTGCGATTTCCCCGTTAGCGTTGCNCCTGCCCGAATAGGCGCCATCCACTCAACCCCTTTTCCCGCATCCATGCCAACGCCACCCAGCCGTGGAAAGTCGACCGGCAGCGATCGACCCCCAACCAGGGTTGATACAAACGTCGGCGGNGCCTGAAAGTCGGCGTGTGCAGGGTCNGTAAAGCGAGGGGCTTGCTCGCCACAGCTAAGCGCATATTCCGCAAAACGTTCACCATCGATCTCGAAGGTNACTTCGTCAAATTCTTCGTTCAAAAAACCCGAACGAAGTTCTTCAATATCCGTTTCCAAACCCGTTTTCCCCTAGTTCTTGCGACGANCGTCGATACTAACATCCCCGGCATCGTTCGTTATCAGTGCAGNGTCCTCGGGAGNTCTCGTTCCAGGTATGCAANCGCTTTTCGAATATCTTCAAAATTCGGATTAAGACGTACAGCTTTCTCGAACGCGACTACCGCGCTAGCAACGTCGCCGGCCCTCATGCATATCTGCCCAAAGCCACTGATTGCGCCAAAATGNCGCGGCTCCAGCTGTAAGGTCCGCTCGATGTCCTGCATGCTTTCGAGATCTCGTTCCTCGACAAACCGCAACGTGGCACGCTTGTTCCACGCTTCAGCCCATGTCGGCCACCGATTAACCATGTGGTTTAGCCTTTCGTTGGCGTCGGCCAACGAACCTTGGTTAAGAGCCGCGACAACGTGTTCCATCGCCTCGACTGCTTCCGGTTCTTCGTGGTCACACCAAACCTCCCAAATCCTGTTTTCTACCTGTCGGCTCNCTTCCCCCGGTTCCACTAGTTGAAGCTTCTCGAAAAGAGACCCNAGTTCCNANGACTCTCCTGCATCGGTCGTCATCATCGTGATTATAATTTGCTCGATNAGCAGAGCAGCTGAATNAATACTCATAACCGCCCTCTCCCGAGACCNCNGGNGTACGTGATCGTCAACGCNGCAACGATCTTGGGTTTCACTTTTTNAAACACNGATTCAGAAACATTGGGGGCTCGAGACAACGACGTTTCGGTGCGACTCCGAAATTAGCAGCCAACGGTTTTTTCTGCCATGAGGGTATTCACCTCACTCGGCGTGAGGCAAAGTAGTTCGTATAGGACCTGCTCGGTATGCTCGCCCAACATGGGCGGTCGGCGCGTCGCCGGCCGGCCTTGTCCCCGCAACAAAACCGGGATCCCCGTGTAATAGCGCGTTTCTGCTGATGGATGCGAAACCGCCGGAAAAAANCCCGATGCATGGGCGCGCTCATCGGCTGCCATATCGTCCCCCGTAACGACCCTCGAACAAGGCACCTCAGCGGTTCGCATGCTCTCTTCAACCTCGTCTAGGCGCTTGGTCTTTGCCCATTCACTGAAGCGAACATCAAGTTCGCTAGCCGCAGCAAGCCGGCCGGCCGCAGTCGCGTACGTTGCGTCTTCCATCCACGGTTCATTCAACGTACTTCGCAAGCGAGCCCATTGCGCGTCGTCTTCAACGGCGAACGCGACCCAGCGATCCTCGTCTTGGACCTGGTAACAACCGTGGGGCGCCATGTCGATGCTGGTATTACCCAGCGGCCGAATTTCGCCGTCTTCGTAAAACTGCTGCAAGAAACGATCGCCAATCAGATACGCGGCGGTCTCAAACTGTGCCGCCTCGATAAAACACCCTAGCCCATTGCTATCGCGATTGATCAATGCGGCAAGCATCGGCACCAAAGCTTGTTTACCGGCCATGTGATCAGGATGGTTGAGGTTTGTGCCCACAGGATACGGATCGTCCGGATGCGACCATTGTGACGTGACTCCCGAAAATGTCTGTAGGTTGGGGCCGTACGTCTGAAAACCATCGTACAGGCCTTGGCCTAGTCCTTGACTACTTAGATACACGACGTCGCCGCGTGCGGCACTCGCGCCCTCGTAGTCGAGGCCCCAACGGCCCACAACCCCACCCCGCATATTTTCCATCACAACGTCGCATTGCCCGGCCAAATCGCGAATGAGGTTCTTGCCTCTCTCGTGTGTCATATCAACGGCGACGCTACGCGTACCCAGATTCAACTGGTTGAAGGTCGGGCAGTTGTTGACATCCATGTAGCCATTCAGNCCCATCTGCCGGAGAAAATCGACGCGCGTCGCCGACTCCACCTTGATCACGTCTGCACCAAAAAGACCCAGCAATGATGCCGCCTCCGGAACAACGGCACCTACACCTAACTGAAGCACACGCGTCCCAACCAGCGGTCTGGCGGGATCCATTCCGTCGACGCACGGCACCGCTTCGGGGCGAGGCTCCTTGGCGATCTCAAGCATTTCGAGATTGGCGTTACCGAGGGCAGGCGCCGGCACGACGGTGGACGTATCGTTCGATTCCCCGATCCGAATCGGGGACCGCATAAGTTCAAGCGTGCCGAACTCAGGATCGTCAATTGAAGTAAACAACTCTCTGCCTACAACATGAGGATCCTCGCGAAATGCATTCAATGAATAAACAGGGGTGATGGTGAGACCCAGAGACTGGCCACGCCGAAACATATCATCCACACGCATCGTACGAGTAATCTCGGAACACACCATATAGAGTGCATCGGCGTTTTCCATGCGAAAGGTTGGATCTGCCCAAGGACCATTAACAATGTCCTCTGGACAACCGAGGACTTCGACAAACGCGTTCCACTGGCCAGGGGTCACCGCCAGTGCTCGTACATAACCGTCTAGCGCTTCGTANATCGGTAAGGCTGCAGCGCCGACGCGGGCCGTGACAACACCCTGACCAGCAGCGTGCATACCGTATGAATGCAACGGCCGGGTCCAGGGCGTAATTGCGGCGACCGCCGCCTCCTCAAATGGAATTTCGTAACGCATCAACCCGCCACCACGCCGGTACGCAAGGGTACCCATGAGCGCCATGGTCGCGGCATAAATCGATGTCCCGTCCAACGCTAGCCACGAAGGAGCATTGCATGGCGCTTGATGCGGCCAACCGCTCGATGCCAGTCCTCCACTGGCCGCAAAACTGACGATGGATGACGTCCCCAGTCGACGCCGGTCGGTNATGGTCACGACCGTAGGTAAGGTCTCATCAGCGACGCACGAAGCGAGTTCGGAATCGCTACTCTTGATGAGTACATCGGATCGTTCGACCAGCCGATCGAGCAGATTCCTGTCGTTGCTGTTCGACGCATCGATCACGACGCTCTTTTTATTCGTGTTGCGAGCNAGGAAGGCAATGCTCCCCCTTGCCGAATCGCCGGCTCCCGGCACCCGGGGGTTCCTTTGCCTCGTCGTCGACCCGTGCGGAGGCTCCACCAGGTACACGTCAGCGCCAAGGCCGGCCAACACCAAGCCAGCGTATTCGGTAAGCGGGTGGGCTATTTCGACAACCCGATACCCGCGCAACAGCGCTGCGCCCATCGCCATATCTCTTGGTTAGTTATTCAATGTGATGCCGTAAACGTTGGCAGCCGTGCGGAACAATATGTTTTCCTGCGTCTGCCGATCCTGATCACCCAAACACGCTTCAACATGGTCTCTAACTCCCGGATAAAGACATGTCGGATGAGGAAAATCNGTCTCNAACATGATGTTTCCATTCCCNAGAACTTCCACGGTGTGCGCGATACTTGTTTTCTCAAACCAAAAGGACGCATAGATTTGCCGCTTGAAATATTCCATTGGGCGGAGCTCAAGACCACCACGATCGACGAGATTTTCGTCCATCTGGTACTCGCAGGATTCAAGCATGAACGGCAGCCACCCCACTCCACTTTCCACCGAAACAAAATTCAGCGAGGGAAAACGATCCAACAACCCACTGAAAATCAAATTGGTGAGGCAACGCATATTGTTCATAAACATCATCGTCGACACAGCAGCAAGCGAACGATTGTTTCCAAGTCCTTTCCAGGGAGACAACGAGGTGCCAGACCCAATGTGGAAATTCACCGGCAACCCACGTTCTTGTGCCGTGCTCCAGAGTGGATCCCAAAAACTGTCATGCAGGTAGGGAAGCTGCCATTGTTCGGGAGCGTCGGTCATCGTGAAACCCGTCAGCGACAGTTCATCGTGACATCTTTCGAGCTCCCGTACCGCCAACTCCAGATCCCAGAACGGTAACAGAGCCTGAGGNTATAGCCGCCCTTTGCCGTCGGATTGTAGATCGGCAACGGCATCGTTGTATGCCGTGACGCAGAAATTACGGACGTCTGTATCTTTCACCTGCATGATCCGGCTGCCCGCGAATCCCAGGATATTTGGGTATAGGATCTGTACATCGAGGCCCAGTTCGTCCATTGACGCGAGTCTCGCTTCTGGAAGAGTTGCGGCATCCGTCATGGCCTCGAAGTTGTCGATCGAAAACGTTCCGTACGTCTTGGCTCCTTGCTTATCGATAACGCAAAACCCCGGTGGACCCAAAGCTAAATCTTCGACAACCCATTGTTGTTTTCCATCCGCATTCACGGCAACGCGCGGCGCGACATCGCGTAACTTGGCGGGCGCTCGCCGCAACCACAGATCCTTCGGCTCGGTAAAATGGGTATCGATATCAATAATGGGGATCTCGGCAAGAGCGGTATTCATCAGGTTCTCCTTTGTCGGCCAATCATATTGAGTTTCACCAATCGCATCGACTCTGCCTTCTAAGGTACATTAACGCCTATGAATCTCGCAAAACCCGCCATCGATGTGGGCCTGTTCGTCGATGGTGACTGCAGCGCTGTGCTCAATCACTGGTCCCAAACCGTCGGTACCTCCTTCGACGAAATGCTGCCAACCGGTGGTGGCGTCCGACAACACCGACACGTGCTTGGCAATTCCGTGATCAAGATCAACCATTCCCGTGAAGCCCTGGATCCCTCGCCGCCGTCGGGTTACCGCGAGCTGCTCATCGCCGACGCAAAGGTCACGATCAAAACGGACGTCACCGATCCGCTGGGCAACGTCGTTACGTTGGTACCTCCCGGCGACGTCACGCAACTTCGACTGCGCGTGGCGACGCCCGACGTTACCGAACTATTGCACTTTTACCGCGAAGTCCTTGAGTTTGAGCCCGTCTCCAATTCAGTGCTTAGTTGCGGTGACTCGCAAATCGAGGTCGTTCTAGGGCCTCGACCGACACCTTCTGCACTCCGAGGCCAAGGTTTTCGCTACATCACGGTTCAAGTCCATGACGTCGTCACCGAACATCGTTCGATTCTGAATCGAGGGGGGACAGAAGGTGCCGCTCCCGTACAGCTTGGCGACGTCGCCTACGTCTCGTTCATTAAGGATCCTAACGACAACTGGATCGAAATCTCTCAACGAAAATCACTCACCGGGACACTCAATTGACGACTTGGCGCTTAATACGATCAGCGGTCTTACTTGTCCTGATGCACGTTTCAGTGTCCATCCATGCGACCGAAGGCGTCGTGGTGCTGGGTAGTTTCACGAACAGTGATAACGCGGAACTCCAGCGCCTCAAGCTATCGAAGCAACTCGAGGTGTCCATCGATATCGTCAACGTGGACGTGGGTGGCGTTCGCCATTACCGCGTGGTCACTGATCAAATGTCGAAGGCTGACGCCCATACCTGGATCACTGCTACGCAGACACAGGGCATTGCGGGTTGGTTCGCACCCACAACGTCAGTGCAAGAACAACCTGTCCCGCCGGCCAAACCACCTACAAAAGCTACCCCCGCTTTTGCCTCGTTGCGCCGCGCGCCTCAACAGANCACAACGGCAGACGTGCGATCCACGTCGGTAAGAACGGCTCCGCAAACGGGTGACGTGATAGAGATTCCCTATTTCGACGNAGTCGACATCGTGATCGACGGAAAAATTGATGAATCGGCCTGGGCTGAGGTTCCCGCGTACGATGATTTACTGGTCACAAGCCCGGACACATTGAAAGCGCCCACTTATCAGACAATCACTCGATTCCTCTACACCAACCGAGGTCTTTATATCTCCGGATTCATGGAACAACCCCACGATACCCTAGTATCGCGGCTGTCTTCCCGCGATANGTTCGTTAATCGAGACGGCTTCGGCATCACCTTGGATACCTCGGGCGAAGGGCTCTACGGTTACTGGTTCATCGTGAATCTTGGTGGGTCGGTGCTCGACGGCAAGGTGGCGCCCGAAAGGAGCATGAGCGAGCAGTGGGACGGCCCCTGGGAAGGCCAAAGCACTAAGGTGCCGGGCGGGTGGAGCGTCGAGATGTTTCTGCCCTGGCCGATGATGTCCATTCCCGATGCCAAACAGGCGAGAAACATGGGTATCTGGGTGAACCGAAAGGTAGCATTCATGGACGAACAGTACAGCTGGCCTGCGCTACCCCATACGCAACCGCGGTTTATGTCCGCCTTACAACCGATTCGATTGCCGGCACTCGAAACAAAACAACAACTCGCCGTATTTCCATACGTCTCGGCCAATCACGATNCAATGAACAGTGACCAGGACGTACGTGCCGGTACCGACATTGCTTGGCGTCCCTCAACCAACCTTCAATTGACCGCCGCCTTGTCACCCGATTTCGGCTCCGTCGAATCGGATGACGTTGTTGTCAATCTGACGGCCTACGAAACGTTTTTCCCCGAAAAACGACTTTTTTTTCTAGAAGGCAATGAAGTATTCATTACCACGCCCAGGTCCGACGTCAATCGATACGGTTCCAGCCGCCGCGGCGGCGGGTCCCGGGCAACCGCTTCAACCTATACGCCCGAGCCAACGACGTTCTTGAATACGCGACGAATTGGTGGTCCCCCGCGGCACGTATCCGTCCCCGACGATGTCGACGTTGCCTCCGTCGAACTCGGCAAGCCCACCGACCTCCTCGGCGCCGTCAAACTAGCAGGAAGTTCGGGTCGAATGCGTTACGGCGTCTTGGCTGCCTTCGAAGATGAAGTTGAACTTCCAGGCATCGTCAAGGCGACNGGCGANCGGATCACCGTTCAAGAAGACGGGCGTGACTTCGGTGTTGTGCGAGCTTTGTACGAACAGAGCGACGGTGCCCGCCGATCCATCGGTTATATCGGCACGGTGGTCGCCCTACCGGACGCCAATGCCATGACACACGGCATTGACGCTCACATGCTTTCNTCAGAAGGCAAGGTACAGATCGATGGNCANCTCCTATACAGCGACGCTGGCGAGCAGCCTGGTTACGGTGGATTCGTCGACATGTCAATCCAGAGAAGACGCGGTATCAACCACAGCTTTGAGTTCGACTATATTGACCAGAATCTGGACATCAGCGATCTAGGTTTCATTAGCCAAAACGACATGATCGCCACGCAGTACGGTGTGTACCGATTTGTGGGGCACGGTCTGAAGTACTTCCGCCAGGTAACCACCTCGGCCTTCTTTGGAGCGCAGACCAACACCGATGGTTTCCTCACTCGCATGGGCGTGTACACGGGGCAAGGGTTTGAATTCCCNAACTACTCGAGCATCAGATTTTCACTCAATTACTACGCGCCGAAATGGGACGTTATGAATAGCCGCGGTAACGGCATGTTCAAGGTCGATGATCGCTTGTTTATGCACGTCGCCTACGGCACCAACTCAGCCAAACGATTCGCCTGGAGCGGGACCTTCGGGGCGCAACAAGAAGAACTCGATGGTCAGTGGGGTTATAGCGCGGACTTCGGATTTACGTTAAAAGCAAGCGATCGGATGACGCTCGATCTCGATCTTCGTTTCAAGAAACGTGATGGGTGGTTACTGCACCGCTGGGGCCGAAATTTCGCGACGTACGAGGCCGACGATTTCCAACCCCGGATCGAAATGGATTATTTCTTCAGTGCCCGCCAACAACTCCGTCTCACCATGCAATGGGCGGGCATTCGNGCGAAATCGCTGAGTTATTACCAAATCCCCGAGACCGATGGCGAACTGGTCCCAAGAAACCTGGCTGACGGTACAAGCAACGAAGACTTTTCGTTGTCGNGGCTCACAGCTCAACTACGATACCGGTGGGAACTGGGACCACTCTCCGATCTGTTTGTCGTTTACACGCGGGGCAGCAACCTGGCGATCGGTGACTTGAATGACGGCTTTGGTGACCTTTTCNCCGAGGCGATCGANGAGCCCGTNGTCGATNNTCTGGTCGCCAAACTCCGGTATCGCTTTGGCAGGTAGTTCAGACACGCTTGNNNCATNANAGCAGCCTTCGCNTGTGGCNTGGGCNCGTGNTGTCAACGNTAAGGCANATCTNGNCCAGCGGAAGGAGTGATCCAACGTGTCTAACGACGATCCGGTCGACGTCCTAATCATCGGCGCAGGCGCTTCTGGCGCGGCCTTGGCCTGGACTCTAGCGGAAACGCGTATGCGTATCGTTTGCCTAGAACAAGGCGATTGGTTAAACCCCACCGAATATCCGAGTGCTGGTAAAGATTGGGAATCTCGACAATACAGCGACTTCAGCATCAGCCCGAACCGTCGCAAACGCATCACCGATTACCCAGTCAATGATCAAGACTCCCCCATCTCAGTCGCGAATTTCAACGGCGTCGGCGGAAGCACCATCCTCTATGCGGGCCATTACCCAAGATTTCATCCTTCGGATTTTCGGGTAAAAACACTCGACGGCGTTGCCGATGATTGGCCCCTCGACTATACCGACCTTGAGCCCTACTACGCAGAAAACGACAAAATGATGGGGGTCTCGGGACTCGCAGGCGATCCGGCGTATCCACCAAAACCTGCCGTCATGCCACCCTTACCCTTAGGCAAATCCGGCCAGGTTCTTGGCAAAGGATTCAACGCGATGGGTTGGCACTGGTGGCCATCGGACTCCGCCATCGCCACCACGAGCTACGACGGACGCGACAAATGCGCCAACCTTGGTGCATGCACTATCGGGTGCGCCCAAGGCGCGAAGGCGAGCTCCGACATTACGTATTGGCCGCATGCGATACGAGCCGGCGTAGAAGTACGGACGCGCTGTCGCGTTCGTGAAATTTCCGTCAACGAAAACGATATGGCATCGGGTGTGACCTATTACGATGTCGATGGCAACGAGCGGTTCCAGGCAGCAGAAGTCGTAGTGCTAGCCTGTAACGGCGTGGGCACACCTCGCATCCTATTGAATTCAGTATCGAATCGATTCCCGAACGGACTCGCAAATCGTAACGGCCTCGTCGGCAAGAATCTTATGTTCCACCCCTACGCATCGATCCAAGGCATTTTCGACCAGCCTTTAGACGGGTACATGGGGCCAGGCAATTGCATTTGGAGCCAACAATTTTACGAGACGGATCGCTCGCGAGATTTTGTCCGGGGCTTTACCTACGAAATCACACGCGGTCGCGGCCCTGTCGCGACCGCCCTAACCGGGATGTTCTCGGGTCGAATTCCATGGGGCGAAGAACATCACCAAAGATACCGTGAACTCTTCAATCGAATCACCGGCATGGTCGCTATCTGTGAAGATTTACCCGAGCCGCACAACACCGTTACCCTCGACCCAGAGCTCAAAGATAGCGACGGAATCCCCGCGCCAAGAATCACCTATAAGCTGTCCGATAACAGTCGTCGCATGCTTGATTACGCGGTCGATCGAGGTACGGAAATACTTGAAACCGCCGGGGCAACCGACGTCATGACCGAAGCTCCGATCTCAGTGGGCGGCTGGCATCTGATGGGGACAACGCGCATGGGGGTCGATCCAGAAAACTCTGTCGTCAACGAATGGGGCCGCAGCCACGACGTCCGCAATCTCTTTGTCGTCGACGGCAGCATTTTCGTGACCTCCGCCGGCGTCAATCCGACCCGGACCATTCAGGCCTTGTCACTCTACATAGGCGACACCATCAAAAAACGCCTCACCACACTGTTCGATTGAGAGCTGATCATGAGTAACGAGGAACCTCTGTTAGCAAGCGATCTGCCTCTGTCAGAGCCACAACGCGAAATACTCCGGACATTGATCGGATCCATAATCCCTGCAAGCAGGGACTACGGCGCCCCTGGTGCAGATGACCCGTTAATCTTTAAGGACATTCTCGTCACGGCACGTTCGTACACGGATATGTTTGAGGCCGGGCTCGAAGACATCGATCAACAAGCGATACGCGACCACAACGGTGTCGGGTTTGCAGCTCTCAGCGAAACCGATAGGCGCGCCATGGCAGAGCACTTGAGTCGGACGTTGAACCCTTTCTTACGCACGTTGGTTAGCATTACCGCGCAGTGTTACTACCGCGACGATCGCGTCATGGAAGCGCTTGGAATGGAACCGCGGCCACCATTCCCCGAGGGATTTACGATCGAAGAAGGTGATTGGACATTGCTTGAACCCGTTCGCCGTCGCGGCAAACTCTATCGAGATATCGATGGCTAGCCGAGTCATTGAACCTTGATAAAAAGAAACGTTTTCGCATAAATGTTGCTTCGTGTCGGCCTGGTGGACTAATGCGTAGTCCGTCACGATACTCATCGTTACGGCAAGGTTGGGTAGAGAATGCAATGAAGATCATTGGGATCGGGATATTCATCGCCGACGCGGAAAAGCCGTCTTGGCTGTGAATTCTGGTCTCGAGGCTGATCACTTTTATGTCTGAAGCGTCCACACCTTGAAATCAGAATCGGCAGCGCCCGCGTTGGGCTTAAGGATCCGTCAACTCGATCTGGCAAAAGACGGCGACCGAGCTATTGACGAACTACGCGCGCTGCTTCTCGAACATCAACTGCTTGTCATCGCGGAGCAGCAGCTAACGTCCCAGCAACTCATGGACTTCGGACGAGGCTGGGGTGAGTTGATGACGCACCCATCGTCAGTGGCGCGTAAAAACCCCTATTTACAGAAACTCGCCAATCAAGGCGACGTGAAAGGCAAGGGCTTCGGGGCCTGGCATTCGGACATGACCTGGCATCCGACACCGCCGTGGATCACCATGTTGCATGCACAAACGATCCCAACCTGGGGCGGAGACACGGGCTACGCTAATCAACATCTCGCGTACGAAGCCCTCGATCGCGCGTCCCGTGATAAACGCCGCATGTTCCGCCGGCATTTAGCAACACAAGAAGAGCTTGAGGGTCTACACGCATTTCACGTCGGCAAGGGGTTTGGCGAACATGTTCCTGATTCCGTGCATCCAGTCGTACGTACGCACGATGAAACAGGCCGTAAGGCACTGTACGTCAACCCGGAATTTACATCGCACATCGTCGACGTGACCGAGGGCGAGAGCGAGCGATTACTCTGGCCCCTTTGGCTGCATGCTGTTACCGAAGAATTCACCTATCGCCATCGCTGGTCTACGGGCGACTTGGTCATCTGGGATAATCGCTCGGTGATGCATACCGCCATCCTGGACTACGACGAGCCACGATCCATGTCCCGCATCGTCATCCAGGGCAACGTACCGGTCTAAACGTGGTCAATCGAAGCCAGTTAAACATGGCGCTATTTGTGCTGGCGTTAGCGGCATGCTCGTTCGAAGAATCTGATGTCGACGCTAACGTTTCTTACCAAAAGAATGTGGAGAGCTGCTTGTGTCGTTTCATGGATTTCGAGACCGACTCACACTCCGGTCTGTACTACGCGCACATGCAAAAACGCTGCAACGAAACCGTGCACGGCGCAAACCCATCCCGCTACAAGACCTCTCTATACTCAGAACCCGACATCAAAGCACTTCGTTGTCGAGACGAAGTCGACGCCTGGCTTATCGTCACCAGAAAAAACGCATCGTGAGCCGACGTGTTACCCATGGTCGGTGACGCGTTGCTTTCGATCGATCACTCGTCCGACTAGCGCGCGGTGTATCCCCCGTCCACCGGAAGAACGATACCGTTAATAAAACTCGCTTCGTCACTCGCCAAAAACGCCGCCACGGCTGCAATTTCTTCAGGCTGTCCCAATCGCCCCAGCGGGTGCAACGATGTTAAGTATTCCGTCGCACCATCAACCTCCCGGATACCTTCCGTCATCGGGGTTTCAATATAACCAGGTGCGATCGCGTTAACCCGGATGCCCTTGGCACCAAATGCGACGGCGAATTGTTTGGTTAGTCCAACCACGCCGTGTTTCGCGGCGATGTATGCGCCTGTCCCAGGCACCATCTCAACCGGTTCGTCTTCGTTTAGAGACGCCAAAGTAAGACCAACCAATCCCGCGATCGACGCGGTATTAATGATCGCCCCACCACCTCGTTCCACCATGACCGGTATACCGTAGAAAAGCCCGTAATAGACGCCACTGAGATTAATGGCAATGGTGTCGTCCCAGCCAATGTCACCACCGCCGACCCCCGCATTGTTAAAGAGAATATCTAGACCGCTGAGTTCACGGACCGTTTGCTCCACGGCCTCTTTGACCTCGGACTCCGAAGACACGTCGAGTGTCAGGAAGGACGCCTTGCCTCCGCGCTGCCCGATGGTTAAGGCCGTTTGTTCCGCCCCATCCCCATCGATGTCGGTACACATAATTGCCGCGCCTTCGGACGCCATCCGTTCCGCACTTGCCCGCCCGATTCCGCTGGCAGCCCCGGTGATTAGTGCCGTTTTACCGTCAAGTCTTGACACAACCGCTCAGTCCTCACCGGATCCGCTATCCGACTGATCGGACTTTTTCTTCGGCTCCATACCCGCGACAGGGCGGTCCTTGGGTGCGCTCTCGTAGGCCCCTCGAAAATCCCGGAATGGGCCATCACGCCACTCGAGCGCGGCCTTCAGACCTTCATCACGTACCCGACGGCCCCATTCTGATCCCGCCGCGCGCATGGCGCTTAAAGCCTGTATTTCCGTTCCCGAGTGCAACCCCTCGCGGATGCCCATTGTTTCGTATTGACGATTAACCGACCGCTTGGAATACATCAGCATTTCGTTGTCCACGTGCGCCATCCGGCGCGCGAATTTTTCGGTAAAGATTCCCAACTCTTCCTTAGCCACGGCATAGTTAGCCCAGCCGAGACGTTCCATCTCGGTACCCGAGAACGAATCGCCCACGTACGCGAATTCTCGCGCTTTAGCAGGAGGCAGTAACCACGGGGTCCACATCATGTCCATCGTTGTCATTGCCCGGACCGGGGGATATCCAATTTGTGCATCGTCAGCAACGATCCGAAAATCACACACTGACGCTAACTCGGTCCCGCCCGCCAAACAGTGTCCTTGAATTTGAGCGACAACGGGCTTGGCAAGTTCCCATATCGTCCAGTTCGTCATCACAACGTGTCTAGCCCATTGCTGATTCCCCGGATGGGTCGTGCCCGTCCGAGGGAGTTTCGAGCGCGGATCAACAAACAAGTCGTCGCCAGCAGAACGTGCTGGCGTCAAGTCGTAGCCAGCCGAAAACGATCGTCCCGCCGCCCTCAAAACAATCACTCCGACCTGGTCGTCGGCCTCGGCCTCCCGCATTGCTTCCATCAACTCACCACGCAGGTTGTTACTGAGCGCGTTCAGCTTTTCCGGCCGATTCAGCGTGATGTACGCCAATCGCTCGTCGGTTTCATACAAGACGTCTCGTAATTCCATAAATACCCCCTTCTTATGCATTCCATGATAACGCCTTATGGCGTCGGCGAAATCCGCAGCCTTTACGGTATCATCGTGACATGCTTCCACGTCTGGATCTCTCTCAATGCGGCCGTTCGATCGCTGAAAACGTTGACCTTGTTCAACGCGCGGAAGCACTCGGCTGGGAAGGGGCATGGGTCTCCGAAATTAACGGCGCGGACGCCGTCACCTCGGCCGCTTGCATCGCCGGCGCGTTGACCAGCGGCCGAGTCGGATCGGCCATCTTCCCGATGCAAACGCGTGACCCACTGTTGCTCGCCATGACCGCCGCCAGCCTCAGCGGCATTGCAGCAGGCGGATTCGTGCTCGGACTGGGCACCAGCACGCCGATCATTATTCAAGACTGGCACGCAACGCCGTGGGGGGACTCGCCGCTCGCGCTAACTCGCGAATGCGTGGAATTGGTCCGCCGATTCTTCGCCGGGGAGCGAGTGACGACGGAATCGGGCCGATGGTTGTATCGCAGAGCCTCCTTGACGACGACGCCAAAATCCACGGTTCCAATCTATCTGGCAGCCTTGAACGACCGTATGTTGCAACTCGCAGGAGAGATTGCAGACGGCGTCATCCTAAACTTCGTCAGCGTTGGCGATCTTGTCCATGCAAAAGGGAAAATTGCCGAAGGCGCCCGTCGCGTCGGTCGATCACTGGAGAATTTTGAATACGTGATCTTTTTTCGATCGACGGTTACCGAAGACTACGAACTAGTTCGCGAACGATACCAACGTGAACTACTTACCTACGTGATGGCCCCCGTCTACCAAAAAATGTTCGCTCGCGAAGGACATGCGGAACTCTGCAAAGAAATTCAAACGCTCTGGCGCGCTGGCGAAAGGGAAACAGCGCTGGCGACCGTACCGGAGACATTTATTCGTGACCGAACCTTGATTGGCAGCGCAACCGACATTCACGCGCGGCTTGCGGAGTATCAAGAGGCGGGGCTCGATTCAAGCATGATTTTCCCCGTCGCCATCCCCACCAACGATTATTTCGATGACACCCTAAGAACCATCGAAGCGTTAGCGCCGGAGAGCTAGCAATGCTTACCGAAACACAACGAGCAAGCTACCAAGCCAACGGTTATTTGCTGCTTTCAGGGCTTGTCGATGCCGGCTCACTCGAACGCTACAACCATCGATTCATCGAATTTGTTGAGGGTGCGGCAACACCAGTCAGCGAGATGAAACTCATGCAGGACGTTATGGTCGCTAAGGGTGCAGTCACACCGCACACTCCGCTGCACGCTATCAATAAGCTACTAAATTTCGAGGACGATCCCGAACTCTACGAATACGTACGACATCCTGCCTTGTTAGCATCAGTCGTTGAATTGCTCGGAAGTCACGAGCTTTACTCGATCGTCACCAACGTCTTCAACAAACCGCCTGGCGTCGATGGACGCCATCCCCTGCATCAGGACCTACGTTATTTCCGTTTAAGGCCACCCGAGTCGATCGTTGCGACCTGGACCGCGATTCTTCCTTCGACCCGCCGTACTGGTTGCTTAGCAGTGATACCCGGCAGTCACAAGGGACCTCTACTAAAGCACGCAAACCCGGATTGGGAATACGTCAATTTTGCGTTTTACGGAGTTGAGGCGCCCAACCTCGAAGAACGTGTGCACATCGAAATGGAGCCAGGTGACACCCTATTTTTTCATCCGCTCTTGATCCATGGATCGGGTCGAAACCGAGACACCGTATTCAGACGTTCAATCTCAACGCACTACGCCCGCGCCGACTGTGTCTCGGCGGGCGAGGATTGGCGCTCAAGCAGTCGCGTCCGCCGGCTCCAATAGAAAATAGTATGCCCGTTGGATGACCACCACGGGTCGGTCGCGTCAATGAAACTGCGGAAGGACTTCCTCCGCAAACAATGCCGCCGGTTCAACGGTATCTTTACCAAAAAATTCCATAACTAACATGGTGCAACCCATCTCAACGTGTTTCTGGATCGCTTCACAACACTGGTCAGGAGTGCCCGTGATCGCGATCGGTCCTTTCGGATCGCCCATGTGACCACCAAAAAGTTTCTGCGCCCGATCCGCCATCGGTCCTGCTTCTTCCGCCGTACGTGCAATCGTCACCAGACACTGTTGACTTGGCCTTACTTCACCAAAATCCCGGCCCACCGTATCGCAATGTCGTTTCAGCACGTCGATTTTGTGTTCCAGCACCGGGTGGTGGGCGGCCAGGTTGTTCCAGATATCAGCTTCCTGGGCGGCAAGTTTCAGCGTCACCTTTTCACCCGCTCCGCCGATCAGGATAGGAACCTGTCGCGGCGGCTTGGGTTGGCAAACGACATTTTCCGTCTTGACATACCGACCGCTGTAGCTGATTTCCTCCTCCTCACCCCACATTCGTTTCAGCAACTCGACCGTCTCAGCTAATTGAGCCAAGCGCTCGCCCGTCGATAGAAAGGGGGTGTCAAAATCGGTGAATTCACGCGGCATCCATCCGGCTCCAAGCCCGGCAATAACACGTCCCCCGGCGATATTGTCGGCCGTTGCAATGATCTTGCCCAATTGCGCGGGGTTGCGCATTCCGGCGGGAGTGACGAGCGTACCAATCTCTACCCTTTTGGTGATCGCAGCGAGCGCCGACACCATCGACCATGCTTCTAGAATAGGAAGTTGTGGCGATTGCGGACCGTAAAAATGATCACAAACCCAAATAGAATCAAACCCCTGCGCTTCAAAACTTTGCGCGGCATCTGCTGCCGCCACCCACGGTCGTTTGATCTGCGGTACGGTCACCCCAAAGTGCACACTGTTCATCTCAAAACCCCCTAGTTACAAATCTAGCTTACCGCGAAAAAGCCGCCTCAGCAGATAGCTGAATACCACCCCATCATTATCGACCGAACGCTAGCTGTCACGCGCACGAATTCGTTGCCGCAATAAGGCGTGAACGAGATCGATCGTTGGCGTTGGTTGCCCAACGAGACGAGCAACTTCCATCACCGACTCCACCAGCGCAGCAATTTCGAGAGGCCTTCCTTGCTCGAGGTCTTGCAACATCGACGTTCGATGCGCACCAACGGACGCAGCAGCGTCGATCCGCCTATCAACATCCACAGCGAACCGAATACCGTGTTTTTCCCCAACGGCTTGCGCCTCTACCATCATCGCCCTTGCAATAACACGAATGCCTGCATCGCCGGCAAGAACATCGAGGGTGGCCATAGTCAACGCGCTAAGCGGGTTAAAGGAAAGATTCCCCCACAGCTTGACCCAGATTTCGTCGCGGATCCGTGGCCGCACCGGTGCCTTTAAGCCCGCATCAATGAACACTCTTGCCAGGGTTCGGACGCGTTCGCTTCTTTCCCCCGACGGTTCGCCTAGACTAAATTTATCGTCAGACAGATGCCTTATCACCCCTGGCTCAGGTACCTCGACGGACGGGTACACGACACAACCGATCGCGCGTTCGGGACCTATTCCTCTCCATATCAAGCCCCCCGGATCAACGCTTTCCAAGGGGCGTTCGGTGTAAGGCGCATCAAGGCCATGGAAATACCACCAAGGGAGCCCATTAACCGCACTGACAACGGCGGTGTCCGGCCCGAGGAGCTTGCGTACATCGGCCACCACGCCTGATAAGGCATGCGCTTTGAGCGTCACAAGCACGAAATCCTGGGGCCCAAGTTCCGCAGCGGAGTCCGTGGCTGTAATCGCATATGTTTGCGATTTTCCATCACGCCATAGCGTGAGGCCGTTCTTTTGGATGGCCGCAAGGTGAGGCCCGCGCGCAACCAACGACACCTCGCAACCCGCACGGGCGAGCATCCCGCCGAGATATCCTCCGATAGCGCCCGCCCCAAACACACAAATTTTCACGGCGCGAGTCCGAGCGCTTTTGCAAGTCCAATGCGCTGGATCTTTCCGGTCGGTCCTTTTGGAATTTCCCCGACGAACAGGACCCGCCGAGGCACCTTAAAATCGGCAAGCCTTTGCGCAACAAACGTTCGAAGCTCGTTTTCGGTGACCTCGCGATCCTCCTTCAGAACAACTGCAGCTCCTACCTCCTCGCCTAGCTTGTCGTGTGGAATCGCAAAAGTGCAGGCTTGGGCCACCGCATCATGATCAAGAATGACTTCATCGACTTCGAGCGGCGCGATTTTCTCACCACCTCGGTTGATGATCTCCTTGAGTCGACCGGTGACTCTGACGTAACCATCCGCATCTAGCAGTCCCTGATCGCCGGTGCGGAACCAACCACCCTCATGAAAAGCGCCTGCATTCGCCTCCGGATTGTTGATGTAGCCCGAAGTCACATTCTTCCCTCGAATCACGATTTCACCAACGTCATCGGTCGCAAGCGCAACGCCCTCCTCGTTCATAATCGCAACCTCTGGTCCGGCCGCTGGCCCCACGCAACCAGGCTTCCGGGTCTTCGGTGGCAGCGGATTCGAACACATTTGGTGTGCAGCCTCGGTCATGGCATACGCTTCAACAACGGGTGCAGAAAAGGTAGCTTCAAGCGCCGCCATGACCTGTGGCGGCAAAGACGCCGAGGACGACCGGACAAACCGTAGCGAAGACCGCTCGATAGCCTCTCGATTGCGGCGCGCTCTCGACAAGATACCCTGATGCATCGTCGGCACCGCGCTATACCAGCTTGGCCGAGCATCATCCAACCAACCGAAAAAGCGGAATGCATCGAAACCCGGCGTACAGTAAACGCTCGCGCCCGTGATCAGTGACGCCAGCACCGGTGCCATCAACCCATGTATGTGAAAAAGCGGCATCACGTTTAGGCAGCGATCGGCACCGGACAACTGCAATGTAGCCGCGATATTCAATGCCGAAACCGCGAGATTATCCATGGAAAGCGGCACCATTTTTGGACGCGACGTCGTCCCTGATGTATGCAAAATAAGTCCGATTGCATCGTCTTCGCGAACGGGAACTTCATCACTCGCCTCACCGATGGAGAAAGAACCTGCCTCCTCTCCTTCTTCAATTTCGATGACGCGAATCCCAAGACTGTGGGCGACCTGGATCGCGCCAGATTCTGAACCGGTCTCGACCATCAGGGCCGACGCCTCCAGATCTTGAAGATAAAATTCGAACTCGTCGGTTTTATAGTTCGGGTTTAGCGGCGCTGTCGTACACCATGGGACCAAACTCGCGAACGCTGACGCCATCAGCGGCCCGTTAGGCAAAACCATCGCCACGCGCGAACTGGGCGCAATCGCGATCGAACGTAATTCACCACCAATCCGTAAAATCTGATCCGACAGAAGAGCATACGTTTGAGGGTCGCGATTCGGTGCCGCAATGGCTTCGCCACCGTGGGTACGCTTCGTTAACAACTGCAGTAGGTTATTCATCCGGCCTAGATACTCCCATTTTTCGCCATCGATTTTTCCATTTTTCTTGAGACTCGCCATCGTTTTCGCTGGCACTTAGCGATGGGCGCACTTATCTTTAACCGTCCGTTCTACGAAGGCTCGAAACCATGAATGCTGTCAAAGATATGCTGAAGTCCGGCGCGACCGCCATCGGCACGGACGGTTCGATAAATACCGATGTACGTTTCTTAGCGAATTCAGGTTTTGATTTTCTCCTTTTCGATACCCAACACTCGCCGGTGGAGATCAAGGCGTTACAACCTCAGTTGGCTGCGATGCGCGGCAGGACAGCAATTCCCATTATCAGGGTCGGTGAAAACAGGCAGGATCAAATCTGCTACGCCTTAGACTTAGGTGCCAAAGGGATCATCGTTCCCATGGTCAATACCAAGGAAGAGGCCGAAAACATGGTCGCCTGGTGTAAGTACCCCTTTGCAGGCGTGCGCAGTTCGGCCGGCCCACGAGGAGAATGGGGCGAATTCAAAAGTTACCGCGAGTACATGGATATTGTGAATGAACAACTGTTGATCATCCCCATGATCGAGACTGCGGAGGCGCTGGAAAGCATCGACGAGATTCTGAGTGTTCCTGGGATTGATGTACTCCTGGTCGGCCCCTCGGATCTCTCGATAAACCTCGACGTCGCGCTGGACTATCCCAACCCGAAGTATCTAGCCGCGTTGGATAAGATCGCATCGGCTTGCAAGAAAGTCGGTGTTGCCCCCGGCATGTATTTTGTGCCACCAGGTATTGAACCAAGTGAACTGATCGCTAAAGGATTCAGATTTTTCACCCTCCCGTGGGGTGGCTGGGCAAGCCAGGGGATTAGCGACGGTCTTGCTGGGATCCGATGACTCATCCTTCCGCAGACGGCAGTAGACACAGATTCGATCACGAGACCAATACATAAAGAACATCCATAAAGGAGATTTTTATTAATGAAATTAGGAATTTACGGTGGAAACGTTAGGCGAGGTCAACCTCTTTCAAGCCTCGTCGACGAGATCGTTCAGATGGAGAGTCAAGGGTTTTCGAGTTACTGGTGCCCGCAAGTCGGTACCTTCGATGCCTTAACGATGATCGCGCTGGCCGGACCTCAAACAAACACCATCGAGCTTGGGACCGCGGTCGTGCCTTCCTACCCGCGGCATCCGAACGCGTTGGCCCAACAAGCTGCCACCACAAACGCCTTGGCAGGCGGTCGCTTGATACTCGGTGTGGGTCCTTCACACGCGCCCGGCATTGAGGCGCTCGGTCTCGAATATTCTCGTCCGGCACGACACATGCGCGAGTACGTAACTATTCTTAAAGCGTTAGGCGACGAGGGTCGCGTCGAATTCGACGGCGAAATGTACAAGATGACGACCGGGTTCGCGTGTCCGGAAGCATCCCCGTTTCCTGTGGTGATGTCAGCTCTCGCCCCTCTCATGCTTAAAGCGGCGGGCGAAGTCGCCGACGGCACCGTCACCTGGATGGTTGGAAACAAAACGATCCGCGATCACACGGTCCCGACAATCAACAAGGCGGCGGCAGATGCCGGTCGGCCCACGCCGCGCGTCATTGTCGGCGTACCGGTGTGTGTACACGACGACCACGAACAAGCAATCGCAAGGTCCGTGCAGATCTTCCAAGGCTACGGACACTTGCCCAACTATCGACGCCAACTCGACGCTGAAGGGATCGACCAGGCCGGCGAAATCGCCGTGGTTGGAACCGAATCCGAAGTCGAAGCGCGATTACAAGAATTTTTTGATTCAGGAGCGACGGAAGTTATTGCAAGCGTTTACCCCGCCGGTGATGACGGTCGGGCTTCCTTTACTCGAACCAACGAATGTCTTCGAAGCTTGTTGGCGGCTTGATACGATAAGTTTTCGCGAACGGGTTCTACGCGCCTGCAAAAAAACGCCGGGGGTTATCGACGAACAAACTGCGTACAGTCTCGTCACTGACCCCCATCTCAACGAGATCAGGAATGACGTGGCGTTGGATGTATAGATACTGATCGACGTTACTCCTAAAGAAGTCATGCTCCTCGGGGATGGTGCCATCCGGACGTTCTTTGTGAATATGGAGACAAATACAGTCGTGCGAGGGACAAAGCTTGTCGCCGTAACCTTGATCAATCAGTGTCTTCATGGTGGCAGTACGCGCTTCGGGACTGACTAGGCGCCCGGGATAACGATCCAAGCCTAGATAACAACCTTGATCGAGAATCCACCGTAAGTACTCGATGTCCGTCGTATCGTTCGAATGATCGATTTTGACTCGTGTGAGATCGACGCCCTCCTCGCGAAAGATCTCGATTTGGCGTCGCGCCACGTGTCCCGTCGGGTACGAATGGACCATCAACGGGATTCCCGTTTCAATCTGCGCTCGAGCCGCAGCCCGTGCCATCAGTTCGAGGTCGACGGTAACCCCTTCGAAGTCGGCGGCACACTTCAGAATTCCAGCTTTAATCCCGGTCCCACGAAAACCCTCGTTGATGTCTTTGATAAATTCTCGCGCCATTTGATTCGGCGATACACCCCGGAGAAATCTCGGCACGTCGAGCCACCAGCCGGTCACGTTAATGATGTTGACCCCTGACCCTGCAGCGACCGCGCACAAAAGTTCTGGATCGCGCCCGAGGTCGTATGTCGTGGCATCGACGATGGTATCGATGCCCTCAGCCTTTACCTTTTTGAA
>PBGU01000027.1 GCA_002719135.1 Gammaproteobacteria bacterium | reverse complement strand
AGGTGAATACGTCGTTGATCTTTGGGCCGGGCACCAGGACGAGGCGCGCACCAGACCGTGGCTTGAAGACACCATCGTTAACGTGTACTCCACCACCAAGACCATGACGTTTCTATGTGCGTTGATGTTGGCGGACCGAGGCGAGCTCGATCTTGACGCACCCGTTGTCAACTACTGGCCCGAATTCGGAGCTAATGGAAAGGACCGGATTCCTGTCCGCTTCCTATTGAGCCATACGGCTGGTGTGCCAGGTTTTAGTCGACCCTTTTCCAATGCGGAACTTTACGATTGGGACTTAGCCTGCGCTGACCTCGCGAATCAGGAACCGTGGTGGGAGCCTGGAACCCAAAGCGGTTACCACGCAATCACGCAAGGGTATCTGATCGGCGAAGTGATACGGCGGATCACGGGTCGAACCATAGGAACCTATTTCCGCGAAGAGGTGGCTGAGAAAATAGGGGTTGATTTCCATATTGGTGTACCACCGTCCGAATTTGATCGCATCGCAGATTTGATTCCCGCCTTGGAAATCGCGCCCATTCTTCAGATGGATCCGGATTCGATTACGGCGCGGGTGTTTGCGGGTGAGATGACAGAAGGCGATCTGACGGGCGTGACTCGAACGGATGGTTGGCGTCGGGCTGAAATTCCTGCGGCGAATGGCCATGGTAATGCACGTTCGGTGGTCCGTGCGCAGACCGCGCTGGCAAATAATGGGAGGGCGTTTGGCGTCGAGCTGCTCTCACCCGACGGGGCCCGAAAAGCCCTTGAACCGCAGATTGATGGAGTCGACGTTGTGTTGGGGCTACCGATTCAGTTCGCCATGGGCTTCGCCTTACCGACTGAAGGCATACCGATCAGTCCGAATGCAAACACGTTATGGTGGGGTGGGGCAGGAGGGTCGCTGATCGCAATCGATACCGACGCTCATCTTTGCTTTTCCTATGTCATGAATCAGATGGACAACCATATCGTGGGTGATCCTCGGGGGACCGGACTCGGGAGTGCGTTGTACGGCTGTATCGACGGCTAAATCGCGACGTCCTCTCTAATCAGATTCAGTCGATGCGCCACTTATTTTGATCATGGCGTCGACTATTTCGTCAACATACATGTCGGGCATCTCATGTCCCGCTCGGTCAAGCGTGAGGAGTTTTGCCCCGGGGATGGTTTCTGCAAGCGATACACCGTGTGCGTACGGAAGGATCGGATCCTCAGTCCCGTGGATTACCAAGGCCGGCACGTCGATACGGCTGAGGCCACTACGACGGTCGATGGGCGTGCTGACACCAATCGCTAACGCGTGATTATTCATCGCGTTGAAATCATTTGCGCGGTCGGCTTCACGCGTCGCAATGCTGCGTTGACGTTCAGTATCGAATTCTTCTGCGCTCCCAGAAAGCATTCCAAAGAGCTGCACTCGTTGCTCGATTCGCTCCTCCCTTGTTTCTGCCGGATTCATTTGTATAGCCATGGACTTAGTCATCCATGCTGGGTCTGGGCCGGGCAAGTCATCGGCGGACAGTTCGGGCTGCTCGCCACCGCCAGACAGGGGTGACGACATAATGATCGTCGCTGATCTAATGCGACCGCGGTGCTGCAGGGCAAGTGCTTGAACGATCATGCCGCCCATGGACGCACCGGCAACGTCAGCGGACGCGATATCGTACGCGTCCAGTACTCCGACGGCGTCCGCGGCCATATCGTCAAGAGTGTAGGGGGCTTCTTGGAAATCGAAACAGGTGGATTGTCCGGTATCTCGGTTGTCGTATCGGATTACGTAACGCTCTTGTTCGACCAGTCGTTGCACGAATTCTTCGTGCCAATAAATGCCCGACGCAGTCGCGCCCATGATGAGCAATAGCGGAGTATGAGACGGGTCACCGAAATCCTCGGTCCAAATATCGATGTCGTTGGCCTTGATCATTAGCTCGGTCATGTTAGGGCTCCTGTAGTCCAGTTAGATCGGGAAGCCGCCACTATCGCGTACTCGCTGCTACGTTCAACGTATTGCTACTGGTACGCACGTCACTAAATTTTGGCGTTGATTTCTTTTTCATGCGAAGGGGTCGATACCTGTGCGCATCATTTTACCAACCCGACCGTAGTCTGGATTTTGAGTGTCTTCGTAAGGATAGAGCGCCTTTCCGACGCTCCGTGTAGCGAAAGAGAAGAGCTTGAGGGTACTAGTTTTCTCGGGGAACTCTGCACCTAGCCAAAGGTGCCCTCGAAGATTTCTTCGTTAAAGCCAACCAGCATGATTTTTCCGGCCCGAATCGCCGGCGCACGTAGATTTCCAGTAGGCCCGAGCATGGCTTCAACTGCGTCGCGACTAACCCGGTCCTTTACGGTAAATTCGTTGACCTTTTTGCCCTTGGCAACGATTAACTTGGATACCGACTTAAGCAGCCCCCGGGCATCGGACGCCTGAAGCTTGCGGCTTGCAGGAATGGTTTCACTGACCTCGATTTTGTTCGCCTCCAAAAACTTGGATGCCTTGGTGCAAGTCGTTCAGCCCTTGCGGTAGTAGTACCAGTGCGCCTTTTTTGCCATCGACGTTTCCCGTGTCTAGAGAGTGGTTTTGGACGCCTAGATCATAGCGTGGTCATATGTGCATAGAAAGACTGTGCCGCGGAAAGACAGCGATACAACGCCAACGCCATAGAAGCTTGTTGCTTTTCAATCTACGTGTTGAAGCGCTGCTTTGTGAAGGAGCTTTTGAGATTGTGGGTGTACTATTTCTGCAAGGGGCAGGGGAGTGAATATGAATCCTTGGATAGTGTGTGCGATCGGGTGCGTCTTCGGCTTGGCGACATCGGTTGGGGCCGACGATGATTGGTATCCGTCTAAATACGGTGAAGGGGATACCTTAGGCGCCATTAACAATCTTTCACCGGAGGGCGTCGTCAAAGCTGCCCAGCTCGTGAAAACGGGGAAAACGTACCCGTTGGGCGTCGTGACGGGGCCTGATACGCCAGCCTATCCGCCTCGATCATTTTCGCTAACGGTGTTGCAGGGTGGCGACGGCACGGGGGCTACTCAAGGCGCGAATCTTGCGACCGGTAATGACGATCTCATGTTCGCTTGGCTTGGTGTTGGAAGCCAGATTGACGGGCTTGGCCACATGGGTCTCAACCATGTCTATTACAATGGGTATAAGGCCGCTGATTTTGTCGCGCCGACCGGCTTGACGAAGTTGTCGATCGATAAACTGCCGCCCATTGTGACGCGTGGCGTTCTGATCGATATGGCCCGTTTTTTCGGCAAGAAAATGCTTAGCGCGGGCACGGTGTTTAATCGCTCGGAAATTGTTGCGCAAGCCGAGGCCCAAGGTGTCTCGATTGGTGAAGGCGATGTGGTGCTTTTCCATACAGGTTGGCAGACGTTAGCGGGGCAGGACAATACGCGGTTTATGAGTGGGCAACCCGGTCTTGGGGTTGAAGGTGCAGAGTATCTGGCATCTCTCGGCGTTGTTGCCGTCGGCGCAGATACTTGGGGCTTGGAGGTGGTGCCGTTTGAAGACGAATCGATGCAGTTTCCGGTACACCCGATTCTATTGGCTAAAAACGGTGTCTATATCCTGGAGAATATGAACGTTGGCGCGCTTGCCTCGGATGAAGCGTGGGAATTTTTGTTTGTGCTTGGGCAGGCCCGCTTTGAGGGGGCTGTTCAGGGCATAATCAATCCGGTAGCGATCCGATAGGATGCCGGAAAGGAGACCATCGCCATGAGTATTGCTGAACTTAATACGTCTCCCAATGCCGATGCGATTATGCTCGAGCTTGAGAAATATGATCTCGTTCAACATGCCCTTGAACTTGAAGCGTATGGAGTCACGATCGTGCCACGCGAGAAATTGGGTGTGTCGAAACGCTGGGCGTCNAAACTTCGGAACGCGATCTTAAGCACTTGCGAAAAACGAAATGGCGTAAAAATCGGCAACTACCGTACCTCCAAGGCAACCGGCGANGGCCTNGGGAAGAATTCGTGGTACCTGCTGCANGAANACGACGTGTTNGNGGAAGCTGCNNTGAATCCCGCGGCNNTNGCNCTNACNCGTTGGTTGCTCGGTCAGAGCGCGGTACTCGCGGGNCATACGTGGATTATTAAGCCNCCCACCAGCCACAATTTNCCNNTGCACAGCGACGCCCATGGCATTCCCCCNGGAGGNGGCCATATTGCGCACGTCTGCAATGTGTCTTGGCTCGGAACGGATTATGCGGGCCCAGAGGACGGCCCTACGATATTCGCACCGGGCAGTCATCAATATGGACGAGCGACCTTGCCGCACGAACAGGATCCGGCAACGACCCCGTTTAAGACGATCACGCTAAATGGAGAAGCAGGATCGGTAGCGATATGGCACGGGGCAACCTGGCANGGNTCTANCCCTCGCACGAATCCCGGNCTTCGNATCACCTTNGTCCANGTTTTTATGCGCATGCATATGCGGCCGATCCACCAATGGGAAGGTGAGGTCGACCCTAAGTTGNTTAANCGCTTTCCCGATNTGAAGCGTTTGCTAGGAGAACANCTTTACCCGTACCGTGAACACAANGCGCACCCTGANCGTGTCGGTCCGTTCATGCAGACGGGAACCGATCCGTTTGCCTGAGGAAACGCGTCACGACGAGGTCGCACTGACGAATNCNGTATCGTCGNGNGATTGGTCNTGCNGNCGCTTAATGCGGTAGTGGAACAGGCNCAATATCANCAAATTGACGACCCCCATGATNGACGCGAACGCGAACGAACCGACGTAATTTCCGTTCATGTCGAACAGTAGACCGCCGACGAACGCTCCCATGCCCATACCGCCGTACCCGAAGAACGAGGTGATACTCATAGCNCGAGCNGCAAATCCAGGCGANACCATCATGCGCGTGCACATCAATATGCANGACATGACNCCTGAGTANGNGAATCCAAAGAACANCGCGAGNANGTAGAGCGTGACCANGTTNNCTGTGAATGGGAACCACAAGACGAANACGGTCTGTCCAAGGGACATCANTAGATAGGCNGGTAGNGGCCCGATTACGTCGCCTAATTTTCCNCCTAGAATCCGTCCTAGNACGCCGGAGAACATCANTACCATGAGGACACTGGTTGCTGAGGACAACGATTGTCCGGCNTCCGTTAGCAAAGGGACTAAGTGAACGATNGGCACCGACATGCANTTGCAGCAGAACAGCACCGCNGCGGATAACCAAANGAGAACCTCGGTTTCTTTAAGGGGAAANGTNNGGGGTTGATCATNGGGAAATTGCATCGCTCGGAGTCGGACAGGCGATTCGCGAANGAGGAAGCCCAACGGNAGNGCAANGATTAGGTAACCGCAGGCCATGAACATATACGCNTCTCGCCAACCGGAACNTTCGATCATTATTCCGGCAAGGTACGGGACGATTCCNTGCCCAAATGCNCCNCCGGCGGCNGTGATGCCGATCGCNAACCCGGGTTGTTGGCGAAACCAGTAAGCNACGTTGGCAAATANGGGTGATCCGACCAANGCGTTTCCAAACGCGCCGTAGATAAAGTAGAACGCGTAAAAGTGCACGATGCTCGTTTGNTTGCTGAGCATGNATAGACTCGCTGTCATGACCAGGGCNGCTATCACTCCAAACCANCGCGTGCCAAAACGATCTGCAANAAANCCCCAGGCGACGCCAAACAGAGCNGANGACAACGCGATGGCGGTATAGCCCAAGGAAGTCTCNGCCCTCGTCCANGNGAATTCGGTAGCCAATGGCTTCAGGAATACGGAGATCGATCCGAGTGCNCCGAACGCCAACNCACTTAGGATNAANACGACACCNACCATTANCCAGCCGTANAACGGGTCGCGATCACTACGANTTTNAAGNGNGTTNGACTGGGACATGACGTTNNGCGNCCNNATNCCGCGGTTTGGTTGGGTGNATGCATGATGTCACATCGGNCNTCCTATTCNGCGTTGNTGTCGTTGNGNCCTAGATAGANANTTGANCNAAATGGGTGTNCTTATTCGNGCNTTTATNGAGCGTTTTCTGAGANGGCGNTGANGCGGTTGTTNGGGTCTCGGTCGAAATAACCGGGCTACAATAGCGACTNTNNGNAGGTCACCCATGTCGGAGGCAGCTTCATGACAACGTCGNTNATTGACGAATTGAAGACGATGACCGTCTACCGCGAAACCAGCGTTGGTTGGGACGAAANGTCNCTCNCCAACGAGACAGTCAATGAAGACGGNGACTATTTTATCGACCGGCCTGGGTTCGCTGCTGGCGATCCNCGCTCGCCNAAACGGCGAANTTACGAGGACCCCGAGGTGAAGNACTTNCGGGATTACCTGNAAGAACATACGGGTATTAAGGGTCTGGAGATTTGTTCGCCTGACGAGATTGATCGGGCNCGNCGCATATTNTTTCGAGACGGATTNGTGGTGGTNCGCGATCTCNTNGATTCCGAGCAGCTCGNGCGGTTTCGNGAGGGCTGCGCGCGAGTTNTGANNGAGATNNTGAGTGTGCCNGGCAAGGCCGGNCGAAAGTACATGACGGAAACCAATCGGTTACCCCACCGCTACAGCTACGGCACCTCGTCCGCGTCGAGGCAGTTACTGCACGATTCGGTTTGGGCCTCGATGATTGATTTGCCGACGACCACGCCTCTTTTGAAAGCGATATTTGGTTCGTCGGACTATCTCGTCGGCGGTGCCGGCGGTGATCTTTGCTTGCCGGGAGCAATCGAATATCAGCGGTTGCATTCCGATTTGGCCGACTCGTTGAAACTGACTGAGGGTCGCCTGGCCCAGGCCGAAGCGTTGGGTATTGAATTGCGAAAAGATGAGGATACCGGCGAACTTGATCTCCCAACGCGGCGCCTTATTGCTGAGCACACGCCACCGGTGGTGACGATTAACTTCGTGATGAGCGACCTCACCTGGGAAAATGGACCCATTCGGCAAATTCCTGGGACCCACGCGTCGCAACAAAATCCACCCACACCGAAAGAAGAACCGGAGTGGATGCGATTATCCACGTTGGTGGGTGCGTCGGCGGGTGCCGGTGTATTCCGAGATAACCGAGCTTGGCACGGCGCCACACCTAACGTGGGGCACGAGGTGCGGGCATTACCCAATGTGGAGTACTTGGCGCCGTGGTCGGGTGGTCCGGATATGGCAAAGACGATGCCGCACGAGGTCTGGGAGACACTGAGTGCCCACGCTCAGCATTTGTGTCGGCATGTTAAGGCCGAACCAGGGGTTTGGCCGGCCGGCGCCGGTGTGATGCACCCGCTCGCTGCGGGCCGAGCCCGAGCGAAGCAATCCGCCAAGTAACCCCACAACGTCATACAAGTCATTGATAAAAGGAATAAAAACGGTTCGAATGTTTACCGCGTTTGAATTCGTTCGCAGGCCTTACGCTATGTTTGTCCGGACATTGACAGAACTGGTATCGGTCGAGAACGGTGGCTTGTATGCCAGTGTTTGAACCGCGATTTGGTGTTTGCTACGACTTTCGGAACCCGCCCGATTCGGGCGTACCGGATCGGCAGCTGTATGCTGAAGCGCTTGATCAAGTGGCGTGGTTGGACGGACTCGGTGCTGACATCGTATGGTTTACCGAGCATCATTTCGTCGACGACGGGTATTTACCGAGCTGGATACCGGTTGCGAGCGCCATGGCTGCCCGTACCACACACGTCCGGTTTTCTACCGACATTTGTTTGCTTCCCTTCAATCACCCGGTTCGCTTGGCGGAGGATCTTGCCGTTCTCGATCAAATCTCTAATGGTCGTGTCGAGATTGGAACGGGGATGGGATACGCGCCACACGAATTTCGCGGCTTCGGGGTTCCGGTGTCGCGTCGTGTTTCGTTGATGGACGAGAGTATCGAAGTACTGCAGCGGTGTTTTGCGGGTGAGCGATTTTCGTTTCATGGCAAACGCTTTCAATTCGACGACGTCGTTATTCGACCGGGCTATGTTCAGGCCGGAGGACCGCCGCTATGGATCGCGGCGATGTCGAAGGCGGGTGCCGAACGCGCGGCCCGATTCGATGCGCACCTCTTGCCGCAAGGGCTTCGCGCTGACTCCTTTGATCATTGGGTGAGCACCCTTCGAGCCACCGACAGGCAACCAGAAGACTATCGCATTGGTTTAATTCGCGGGATTTTAGTGACGGATGATCGCGAACGGGATTGGCCGTCGGTGCGAGTGGCAGAGCGTTACCGGATGGAGCTGTATCAACGGTTCTTTGAAGAAAGTGGCGAGGGCATGGGGATCGAGGGCGATCGAATTCCGCAAACGTGGATCGTCGGAGACGTCGAGACGTGTGTTGAAGCTTTGTACGAATTTATTGTTGAATTTGGTATGACGGATCTGGTTACCTGGGGCGCACCTCCCGGTCTTCGACCAGCACAAATGAACGATAGCTTAGAAAAACTATTTCGAGACGTGGTCCCATGCGTCCGTGAGCGTCTCAATGCCGATACGTAACGGGGTGGAGCGAGAAATGAGAAGGTCGAGCATATTTTTGATAGCTCTAATGCTCGCCGGATGTGGTGGGGGCGGGTCTAGCGGTAGCGTGACGCCGCCGGTGATCCCACCGGTCACCGGCGAAACGCCCGGCTTGTTGACTGCGGTGTCCTCGGACAGTCAGTTGTTGGAGTCGATTCGTACGGGATTTAGAACCGCGCTCGCAGAAAACGCACAGCAGCGGGCGTTGGCTGCTACCTCGGCCGATGCTGAGTCAGCGTCTGGTGGTGGTGGGAGTTACACCACGACGTATACGCTAGAGGCCAGCGTCGATGAGCACGATTACGTCAAGTACGACGGCAGCCATCTATATATTGCACCTACCCGGGGCCTCGATTGCTGCTTTATTTTGGAGGACGACGCGGAGTCAACGACGGCGGCTGACGGGGCGTTACCGACGACGTCTGACGACGTGCGATCGATTCGGATCTTAGCGACCGATCCAGACACGGCCGGTGTGAGCGAAGCCGGCACGATTCCTCTGGACGACGACCGTACCATCGAAGGCCTTTACATTGATGATGGCCAGCTGGCGACGATTAATAGCACCGGTTGGTGGGGGATATGGGGTCGGGCATTCGAAGAGTTTTCAACCTGGGAACTGCAACGCGTTGGCGTTGAGATTCATGACGTTAGCGATCCTGGGTCGCCGACCAAGAGCTGGGACATGGAAGTGGAAGGTGGGTTCGTCAACAGTCGTAAAGTCGGCGATCTTATTTATCTCGTCGTTCGGCATACGCCCGATATACCGGACCTCATCTATTACACGGATAACGAAGACGAAATCGCTGAAAATGAGGCGCTCATTGACGCCTTGACCATTGACGATGTGTTACCGAAGGTGACCGTCAATGGCGTCGAGGACGTCTTGCTCGAGGCTGACGACTGTTTTGTTACGGATCCCAACCACGAACTTGCCCCGGAAGAGCGCGGGTATCCGACCCTCACGGTCATACTAGCGGTGAACGTGGCGGACCCTGGCATCGTTAGAGTCGCTTGTTACAACGAGTCGGTTGACGGTCTTTACGTTTCACCGAGCGCGATCTATCTCAGCCAAGCGGAATACACAACTGAGGATTCGATATCTGGCAGTGGGACAGAGTACAAAACCTTGGTGCATCGGTTTTCCATCTCGGCAGGCCTCGATTACGGTGGTTCTGGAAAGGTTGACGGTTACCTGAGTGGTGGTAGTAATGCGGATTTTCGGCTCAACGAATTCCAGGGCGATCTGCGTATCGTGACCACTACGTGGACCGGTGCCGAAGGAGATCGTTGGGACCACCAGCTCTTTGTGTTGCGTAAGTCGCCAACTGCGCTCGAATTGGAGACCGTGGCGACGTTGCCCAATGCAACCTATCCGGAGTCCATTGGCAAACCCGACGAAGATTTGTATGGCGTACGGTTCTTGGGAACTAAGGTGTACTTGGTGACGTTCGAACGCATCGATCCGCTGTACGTTTTAGACCTGGCCGACGCCACGGACCCGCAATTTGCAGGCGAGTTGGAGGTCACTGGTTTCTCCGATTTTTTGCATCCCATTGGCGATGACCTCCTGCTCGGTCTGGGCGCGGATCAAGATGGATTTGTTAAGTTGGAGCTCTTCAATGTTGCTGCGATCGACGCACCGTATTCGTTGGGGTCGATCTCGTTGGGTGAGGACGCCAACTGGAGCTACTCGCAAGCCCGCTACGACCGTCACGCATTCACCTATCTCGCCGACGTCGAAGGTGTCGACCGTTTTACCGTGCCGTTAACGTTGACGTATTGGGGCGATGGCCTGGGATATCGCCGAGAACAACAATTGCGTCTCTTCGAAATCAGGAACAAGGACGATCCGACGACGTCGTCGATTAATGCGCTGGGTTACCTGTCGGCGGTGAATCATCCGGGTGGACGTTGGGGTGGATCACGCGTTCGATCCATCCTGCACGACGATGCCGTTTATTATGTCAATGACGAGTACGTCTGGACTGCAATGTGGAACGACCCGTTCAATCAGACGGGTCCTCATTGATCGGGTCAGGCAGGATCGGCGCGGCGTCACGAAGCGTCGGCAAGCGTCAAGACAAATCCGGACGGGTATTTCCACGACGTCTTAGTTGTTCTGTCTTCTGTTTGGTTAACGGCATATTCGGTTTTGCTGAGGCAACGGACGAGTACGCTGCCTCAGCGCACGAGGTGGAAGAGGTGCGGGTAAGCGCCGTCGGGCAGTGCGGGAGTTGGCCGATTGCGCACGCCGACATCGTTGGGTGTGAGTACGCTGAGCTCAAACCCGAAATGCTCAGGAGTATCCGCGAGCACCGAGCCGACTACCTAGCCCGGTGCTTACGCTGTAAGGATGGGGCTTGCGTGCCGAAAACCTGGTCCCGCGAAGAAATGACCGCACGAAATCTTTGCAAGCGTCTATTCATGACACCTATCAAAGTGCCATCTTGGTCAGGCGGGTTGAAAGTCGCAAACGAATCGTTGCTGGTGCGCTTTTCTTATTCGATATCGCGCCGCGGACGTGTCGAAGATATTCATCTACGTTTGCACGACAGCGGCATGACGGAGTCGCAAGTGATCAAGATGATAGAAAACGGAGCTCAGGAGGTGCGGTTTGAACCGCTTAGGTTTAAGAGACAAGTGCTTTCGATCGTTAACTTGACGGAAGGCTATACCCTCACTGGGACGTTCTAAGCGCGAAACAAGGATGAGTATTTCGAATGGTCACTAACTTTTCGATAGGCGCGGGCGCGATCGTTGTATCGATCCGATCCGGAGCCTATGCTGGTGGCCTAACGTTGGGGGAGAAAGGTGATGCCCGTTAAATCGATTCTTTCCGGAATTGTTGTCTTAATCGGCTTGTTGATGTTTTACGCAGGTTTTGTGGTGGTGAATCCTGGTCACGTAGGTGTCATTAAACGCCTGGGTGCCGTCAGCATGACGCCACTAGCCGAAGGCTTTCACCTAAAGATTCCGTTCGTCGACATCGTCGAGGAAATTGACATCCGGTTACAGCCGGCGCGGGTTCCGGGTAGCGCTGCGTCGAAGGATTTGCAACAGGTCGATACCACGATTGTGCTGCAGTATTCAATGAACGCTGGGTTGGTCCCCAGAACGTTTCAGCAAGTCGGTAATCGAGCCGTCGTCAAGGCGGCGATTCTGACGCCCGCGATCGCGGAATCCGTCAAAGCAATCACGGCGCAATTTACTGCGGAAGAGTTGGTGACCCGCCGCGCCGAAGTGACCGTTTCGATGCAAGCTCAAATCGAAAACTTTTTGACAGAAACACTCACCGAAAAAGATCTAGTCGGCTCACTCGCGATTGCTAATTTAGCGATTGAAGAATTTGAGTTCTCTGCCGATTTCAATCGATCGATTGAGGAAAAGGTCCGGGCAGAACAGGATGCGTTGAAAGCCGAAAACGAAAAAATTAAACGAGTCACTCAGGCGGAAGCGGCTGCGGCTGAGCGGACGTTGGCTGCCGATGCTGAAGCGTACAAGACCGAGGTGGAGTCGGTAGCACGTGCTGAAGCCATCCGGCGAGAGGCTGCTGCCTTGAAATCCAATCCCGAACTCATTCAGTTGCGGATGGCCGAGAAGTGGGATGGCAAGTTGCCGCAATTCACGGGAGGGGCAATCCCGTTCTTGCAAGTGGACAAGATGCTGCAGGACTCGAATTAAGTACGGTCCCTAGGTTGTCGACGCGCAAAAAAAATGGCCCCGAAAAGGGGCCATTTTTATGCGGCAAGCAATAGTGCTCACGCCTCTATCAACTAACAGACTCGATTAGTCTTCGCTTCCAGCCGCCATCGCATTGTTGTACAACGCGAGGGCGAAGTTCGCGAGCGCGATACCGGCGATGGTGATCGCCACGTTGTCGAGGATACCGTTCAAGTAGCCACCGATCGCTGGAATTGCGTCGAGGTTGTTGGCAATCATCGGCAGCGTTGCTGCTAGTACGTAATAAGCGACGCGAGTACCAACGTCTTCGAGTGGATTCATGAATCCGCCGATAAGACCTAATAGCACTAGAATCAAAGGCACCATCGGAATGGCATCGGTAAACACTGCGATTACGGCAATCGCGAGCGAGCCCCAGGTCAAAACTTTCTGCAACATAAAACGACCCCTCGTTCGTATTTGAATGAATAACTGCTCTACCAGGCCCAACGTATATAACGTTAGTGATCCCTTTGTAAACTTGACGGAGACGTCTCGTTCTGGTGGGGCGTGGCGTGCTAGGTATTTTCTTTGAGAGCGCGTCGTTACAAAGAAATTTCGGCAGGCAAAAAAATGGCCCCTAAATCGGGGCCATTTCGATCATTGTCGAACTTCGACAGATTCTATTCGCTGCTGTAACCGCCACCGCCCCCGGCACTAGAGCCAGAGTCGTCGGCAGGCATAAGCCGCGCATATATCTGAAGCAGAACATTCGCAACAACGATGCCGGCTATAGCGACGGCGACGTTATCCAGAATGCTGTTTACAAAGCCACCCACCACGGGAATAGCGTCTAAGCTATTTGCGATGGTTGGCAGTGCAACGGCAACAACGATCAATACCAATCTTGTCAGGAGATCATCTTCGGGATTCATAAACCCGCTGATGAGACCAAGTCCGACTAGTATCAGGGCAGCGTACTCGCCCCCTGGTACTGCCGGAACCACAGCAAGAATGGCAACCGCAGTCATCAAGATCATTAAGATTCGGTCAGAAGACATAGTAACCCTCGTACGATTGAGTTCTCAAAACCGTCTGGGTACTGCTAGATCCCGGACAACTGTATATAACGTCATTGCCGCGGTTGCAATGAGATTTAGCTTCATTGGTTGTAGATGCTATGCCAATGTGAACTCGTAAAAACATATTATTATTCCTACAAGTTATATATGNCAGAACAACGATACGCCTGAAGACAGTAAGTTATTTCTAAAACAATGAGTTAGCGTAAAAAAACGGCCGCACGTNCGATCACGTCAATATCGNGTTAAATTATTGAATGCGCATTGATTGAGTNGGTGCGCGCAGACCTAAAAGAGCTGTTAAAAGTACAAAAAAGCAACNCACCGCAGACCAGGTCACGTCCCGAATACCACTTCTTTGGANCGCTAACAGCTAGCTAATTTCCGCGTATGGCTTTCGGTCGACGCGGCATCGAACGCAGAGCGACGTAGAAAAAACGTCAACACCGAGGTTGCGGTTCCGTGGATAGCATGAACGGGCCCATTCGCCGAGGCATGGACTTCCCTCGAGGCAGGGGCTAGCCTCCCATGTCTTATTGAGTGATGGGAAGAAACCTATGACGGTCAGTGCGTCGAATACCGACGAGTTATTGGTTGAGCAACGCGATCGCGTCGTGGTTTTGACGTTGAATCGACCGGAACGCCTTAACGCGATAAGTCGCGATATGCTGGGCGAACTCTCGAACAAGATGGTCGAAGCGAACAAGGATCCCGATACGCGCTGTATCGTATTGACGGGTGCCGGTAGAGGATTCTGCTCAGGACTTGACCTTATCGCCGTCGGCGAAGGCGGGATCGGCAGCGACGAAGCGGCGGCGAAAGGCCAGAATCGACCGCGCCAGTTGTTTGATCTGCGCGATGCACCCATTAACGTGATGTGGAATATAGACACGCCCGTGGTCTGTGCGGTCAACGGCGCGGCGGCTGGGTACGGTATGGACATTACTTTGCTCGCAGATATTCGAATTGCGGGCGAGTCGGCTAAGATGGCGGCCGTCACGGCGAAGCGCAATGTTGTTCCGGAAAGTGGAGGGACCTGGTTATTACCGCGCTTAATCGGTTGGGCGAAAGCGGCGGAACTCTACTATCGGGCACGCACGGTCGATGCTCAAGAAGCTCTTGATCTCGGACTCTTTAATGCGGTTGTCCCCAACGAAGAGCTGATGGATACCGCCATGCAGTGGGCTAACGAAATCGCTGATAACGCGCCCATGGCGGTGCAGACGACTAAGCGCATGATGCGGATGGGATTGGAAGAGAGTTACGACACCGCGGTCGATCATCTGATGGTCCATCTGAATGGTCTTTTTAATTCGGAAGATTTTCAGGAAGGCGTGAAAGCGTTCCTAGAGAAACGTAAGCCCGAATTTTCGGGTCGTTAATTCGACCGCCGTCGAGACCGACCAATGGCGGAATTGGAATGCTGGAATTGCGGCACGTCGCTTGACGCGTTACCAAGGCCGATCACAAGACACAACAACTGCCCGAAGTGTTTTGAAAGCCTGCACTGCTGTCGCCTTTGCCGCCGATATCGACCGCGAGACACCATTACTTGTGCGGACGAACGGGCCGATCCCCCGGTCAATAAAGAGAATGCGAATTTTTGCGATTTTTTTCGGCCAGCCGCAGGGACTTACGATTCGATAATCGGCGTCAAAGAAGCGGGTGCGCGTAAAGAATTGAGCGACCTATTTGGCGGCGAAGAGATCTCGGAAGATGGTGCAGATTCTGCCGCGGCGACGATCGATCCGGATGCGGCTGCGAAAGCCAAGCTGGAGGCGTTGTTCCGGCGCGACAGCAATGCAGATGCGGAGGATGAGCAGTGAGTGGTCGAGTGATACCAGATTGGATTACCGAACACGTAGAACGTTATCTAGCAACGGGTGGAGATGAAGGCCACATGTGGGGCGGCGTCCCGACCCTGCTGCTGACGACGCTCGGCCGAAAATCCGGCGAGGCGCGCTTAATTCCTCTGATTTACGGCGAAGACAATGGGACATACATTGTTGTTGGGTCAAAAGGTGGCCATGCGTTGCACCCGTCTTGGTATGAAAATTTGGTCGCGCACGCAGACGTTAAGGTGCAAGTGAAAGCTGATCGATTTTCTGCTCGAGCATCGACGGCGAGCGGTGAGGAAAGAAATCGATTGTGGACTCTGATGACGAACATCTGGGAAGGCTATAACGAATATCAAGACCGCACAGATCGCGAAATACCCGTGGTCGTACTGACAAGGATTTAACATGAATCATCCCATGAATGGCGCGGGTGCAGTTTCTGGTCTTGGTATGACGGAGATGGGAAGGGTGTACCGATCGGCCATCGACTTAGCATCGGAAGCCGTCTATCTCGCCATCGATGACGCAGGGATCGATAAGTCCGAACTAGATGGGCTGCTGATTAATACCGGTATTACCCGGGGACTCGACCTGCACCTGCACGTGGCGCTTGGGCTTCAAGAGTTGAATTTGCTGACTTTTATGCAGGGCTACGGCTCCAGCGCTGGGCAAATGATTCAGTATGCTGCCATGGCCGTGGCGAATGGGCTCGCAAAAAACGTGGCGTGCGTTTTTGCCGATGCGCCTTTGGTTGACGGACAGCGTACGGGCGCGTCGTATTCCGGCGGGCGTCGTTTCGGCGGTGACGCTTTGAGTTCGCTACATGGTCTTTACGGATTCACGGGTGCGATCCCAATGTTTGCCATGGCAGCGCAACGTCACATGGATCTCTTCGGGACCACTCGAGATCAATTGGGTCAGATCGCGGTATCCCAGCGGGCGTGGGCGGGGTTGAACGAACGGGCGACGAAACGAGAACCGATCACGCTCAGCGAATATCACGATTCTCCGTGGGTAGTGGAGCCGTTTCACGTTCTCGACTGTTGTCTCGTTTCGAACGGTGCCATCTGCGTGATTGTGACCTCAGCCGAGCAGGCGAGGGATGGGCGGCAGCCACCGGTATACATCCGTGGTTTTGCCCAAGGCCATCGCCACGACACCGGCCAGACCGTGCCCGATTCGGCGATTCGTGGTCCGGGCTCACGGAGTGCGTCTCGAGCGCTAGCAATGGCGAACGCTAGTCTCGGTGAGGTTACGCAGTGTCAACTCTACGACTGCTATACCTACACGGTTCTTGTGACGCTCGAGGACTACGGATTTTGTGAAAAGGGCGAGGGCGGTGCGTTTGTAGAAGACGGCCGTCTGGGCCCCGGTGGCGCACTGCCCACAAATACAGGTGGCGGTGAGTTATCGAGTTACTACATGTGGGGCATGACACCCATTTCGGAGGCGGTTATCCAGGGCCGTGGTCAGGCGGGTGAACGGCAGTCGTCCAACGACCTCATTATCTGTTCTGGTAATGGAGGTATGTTGAACTACCACTCGACCGTGGTGCTGTCCCCGGAGACCGCATCGTGAGCCAATCCGAAGATGAATCCTGGTTGCCTAAACCCAGTTCTCGAACCGCACCATTTTTTGAAGCTGCTTCGGAAGGGAAACTGCGCCTTCAGTGCTGCGACGATTGTGGGACCTGGACGTTCCCTTATCGCGAACGTTGCCAACACTGTGGGTCGCGGTCCATCGTTTGGCGCGACGCGTCGGGTCGCGGCACCTTATACAGTCACGGCCTGTTACGGCGGGCATACCATCCTCGGCACGAAGATCGATTGCCGATTGTTTTAGCCCAGGTTGACGTAACAGAAGGAGTGCGCCTTTCTACCAATCTGGTGGACGTGGAGCCGGGCGCGGTCAAGGTTGGGATGGAGGTCGAAGTGGCGTTCGAGAGCTTACCTGACGGCGGCATCATCCCGGTGTTTAGACCGGTAATCGATTGACGCGTTAACCAACGCGAGCTGTGACACCACCGTCGACGGCAAGGGCGACGCCGGTAATGTAACTGGCCTCGTCAGAAGCGAGAAAGACGGCTGCACTAGCCACGTCCCACGCGGTCCCCATTTTCCCAAGCAATGGAACAGAACGATCGCGCTCTTCGCGTATGACGTCCCGCTCGACGCCTCGTTCTCGCGCACGACGCTCGATGGCCATGGGCGTATCCATGAGACCCGGCATGATAGCGTTGACCCGAATTCCGTATGGCCCGTTGTTAATCGCCATTGATTGAACCAGTGCGTTCATGCCGGCTTTCGACGTTTTGTATGTCATGTTACTACCGGACGCGAGCGCGGCCGCGGATGATATACACAAGACGACGCCGCTCTTCTTCGGTCGCATGACCGTCAACGCGTGTTTGCTACACAGGTAAAACCCTCGCAGATTCATCGACATGATCTCGTCCCACTGCTCGACGTCGAGTGCGGCAACTTCCGCGTCTCCCTCGCTGCGGCCGACGTTGTAATGGAGGACGTCGAGTTGGCCGTGCTGCTCCACTGCTGCAGCGGAAATGCCGGCACAGTCGGATTCACGATTGACATCGGCGTGCACGACCATGGCGTCAAATCCGTCCGCCTTCAGCATGGTCCGTGTTTCCTCGGCCGAGTCAACGTTGCGATCTGCCAGAACGAGACGTGCGCCTTCACGTGCGAAACGAATCGCCGCGGCTCGACCATTGCCTATGGTCTCGCCAGGTGTTTGCCCGGCGCCTACGATGGCGACAACTTTTTCGTTCAAGCGCATAACGAACTTGTATCATTGTCGGCACATGGTTTGAAATAACATTCGTTAACGCGGTTAGAGTGAAGGAGGTTGTATGAGCGATTTTGAAGGCAAGGTAGCCATTGTCACAGGAGCAGGTGGCGGTCTCGGACGCTGCCACGCATTGGCGTTTGCTGAACGCGGAGCGAAGGTTGTTGTTAACGACCTTGGTGGTGGCGTGCACGGTGATGGTGCGAGCGATATGGCTGACGTCGTCGTCGAAGAAATCACTGCTGCCGGAGGTGTTGCCATTGCCAACAAGGCGTCGGTATCAGACCGTGAAGGTGCGAAAAGCATCGTTGATGACGCGGTAGCAGCCTTCGGTAGCGTGGATATTGTCGTCAACAAC
>PBGU01000026.1 GCA_002719135.1 Gammaproteobacteria bacterium | reverse complement strand
GTCCACAAAGCAAAGATCCCGAGTACCGCAAACACGCGACCAAACCAAAGCATCTTCATCCGTTTCTCTCTCCGCAAAATAGCCACTCGCCCGTGTTGCAGGGCCAGTAGCTTGTTAATCCTCAGACGTACGAGGACCGTACCACGAACCGCACGCTGGCGCTTGTTTATCGGCTAGGAATGACGGTCCATCTTTTGCCTTCATTGCTTCCCAAATGTAACGAATCCGAATCAAACTAAAAGGCCTGAGTCTGGCCCCAAGCCTGATCCCAAAAGAACAATGATTTTGCAACTTGCTACAGCGCTGTCTCGAGGGTATGGCTCTCGGTAAGTCTGTTACTGGCTCGACGTGGCCGTGTCAGCGCAACCCCGCGTTTGCCATGTACTGTTGGTTGCCGATTTGGACAAACCGCCGATATTTTTCGAGTTGTTCGGGCGTCAACGTGGACGTCATCGCCTCAACGGCTCGATTCTCCACCCGACGCAAGTCGCGACGTACCCGCACATCGATCGCCCCGCCCTGCCGTCCGATGCGCCGCTGGGAACCATTTCGCTCCGCAAAATACTCATTCACGCGATCTTGAAAGGCTTCCACCTGATCGGGTTTTAGATCAAGTTTAGTGAGTTGATCCATCAACCGCGCTCTGTAGGGATCCTCGACATCCGATTTGTGTCCAAACGCGTCGGTCGTTGCCGCCTGCACTCCGCCGACGAGAGTAACGACTAGACACGATGCCAACACAACTTGCCACATCGAGTGAAGGGAATAATGATTGACAATCACTCCTTTTCCTCCTTAACGGACCTTACTTTCCAAGTCTTTAATTATCTCACAAGTATAAACGGTCAGTTTTCAGCACCGCAGGATAAGACCGTGTCACACACTGATCGCTAGCGGCTGGGTCCAACCAATTCCATGCGTTTGGGTCGCGTACGCAAAGTTTGGGATAAGCTTCTCAAGTTCGGTAAACGTACGTTGTAATGGCTCTTTGGCATTATTTTGTTCACTGATGTGTCCAATGACGACGTGGGTTAACGCGTCGTGGACAACTTCTTCCAGAAACCCCGCTGTTTGTGCATTGGATAAGTGCCCAAACTTGCCCGCAATACGACGCTTCAACCGCTGCGGATAATCGCCATTCCGTAACATTTCAGCGTCGTGATTGCTTTCCACCAGGATCGCATTGCATTTTCGGTAGCTCTCAACCACAAAGGGCGTGACGTGCCCCAAATCCGTAAGAATGCCCACGGCTACGCCGGCATGACTGATCACATACTGCGTTGGCTCCCGCGCATCGTGGGGCACCGGCACCGGGAGCACGGCCAGGTCGCCTACAACGAGCTCTTCGGCCGGGACAATGACCCGCGCCAAACGTTGCTCTAGATCCCGTTCAGCGAGCGCTCGGTGGGTCCCATGCGAAGCATAGACAGGTAAATCAAATCGGTGCGCGAGCGGAATAACACCGCCAACATGATCCCCGTGTTCGTGCGTCACGAGCAGGGCATCGATCGTCTCAACGGCGACCCCCAAAGCGTTTAGCCGACTCGTCGTCTGTTTGACGCTAAAGCCGCAATCCACCAGCACCGTGGTCCCACCGCCTTGGACCACCGTTCCGTTGCCCCCACTACCACTACCAAGTGAGGCAAAGCGAATGGTCTCGACAAGCGTTTCCGAAGCAAAAAGATCCGACTCTGTTCGCCTGTTCAGGCAGCAAACTCCCGCAACATCACCAGGATCTGTTCGCCTAATTCGACCGAAACCGGGCCACCTTTGAGCGATCGAACATTGACGTCGTGCCCGTTTTCCACTGCATCGATCCGGACAATGACGGAGTGGTCTGAATAACGATCGGACCGACCCGGAATCATGCGTCGGAACAAACCTTCGGACTCGCCCGTGATGATTTCAGGATCGATGTCGACCTCGAAGTAACCTTCGTCCCGATGTAATGCGGTGACGTTCATTTCCGAACGTTCTAACGCTTGTCCGACAGTTGCCCAGGCCCGATCAAAATCCACGTTCAGATGCAGCACCGGGTAGCCTTTATCGTCGCGCACCACGGCGGCCTTGCTGCCCGTCGAAATTTGACGTCCAACAATCGACACGCTCGGCTGCGCAAGACCAGCAGCGAAATACGCACCGAGCTCATTAATAAGCTCCGCCTCGATCGAGACCGTCGACGATTTCTCCGGCCAATCGATTTTATCCACGCTTGTTCTTTCATTAACGTGGCGAACGTGGACCTCAGCAGATCCGCGCCGAATTCCTTGTTCGACCCGAAAAAGAATCTGATCGATACCGTCAAAACTGCCCGTTCCGCGTTTTGTACTGCGAAGCACCGCGCGCACAACGTCGGCGTATTCTTCATCCTCAACCTTCAACGCCTCGGAAAAAATAAGACCTTCCTCGGCCCGCTGTCCTGCGATACCGACACCGTTATCAGCAAGAAATTGTTTGACCACTGGCCAGACCTGGTCGGGGGTTTCTCCGACAACGATCCAACGTCGTTCACCCAGTTTCTTGATACGAATCGAGCTGTCGTCCTCACGGCCCCAAAGCGCAGTTGGCATCGGCGCCTTGTCCGGAAAAACTTTTTGTAACGGCAGCAATTCGATGACCGGAATCGGCCAAGAATCCCGCACCGCGGACGGATCTAAATCCTCTGGAACAATGAGCGACGCGGGCGCTTGTTTGGCGTCGAGATAATCGTTCTTCGTACTACCAAAGACGGCGCGATCCCCTCCAAGCAAGCTGCATCCTGCCACCAAAAACGCACCGACAAGCGTCATCGATAAAGTAGCGAAAGTACGCGTGGGGCTGTCCCTCATAAGGCGCCTATCGCAGTCAAGCGCTGCCTCACTTCGTCGTGATGCGTCTCGGACAGCGGTATCAGCGGCAGTCGAATGCCCTCATCGATCCTTCCCATTTGTTGCAGTGCCCACTTCGTCGGCGTCGGACTGGTTTCGACGAACAAAATTTCATGGATTGGCTGAAGCCGTTGGTCCAAGTCGGCCGCACCAACACGGTCGCCGTTCAAATAGCAGTCACAAAAAGCCGACATCAGCCCGGGAACCACGTTGGCAGATACCGAAATCGTCCCGACGGCGCCGAGTTCCATCATGCGTAAGGTCTGGGCATCCTCACCGGACAGGACAATAAAATCATCATCCACCAATGCACGAATAGCGCCCACGCGTTCGGCATCCCCACATGCCTCCTTGATGCCTATGATTTGCTCAACATACGCCAGCCGGGCAACGGTTTCCGGCTGCATATCGCACGCCGTGCGCGCCGGTACGTTATACAAAACCATGGGGATGTCGACGGCGTCGGCAATGGCGCAATAGTGTCGGTAGAGACCTTCCTGAGTCGGCTTGTTGTAATAAGGGGTAACCAATAAACAAGCATCGGCCCCCGAAGTTTTCGCGGCATCCGTTAACTCGATGGCTTCAGCAGTAGAATTGGCCCCGGTGCCCGCGATGACTGGGATCCGGCCGTCCACGTGCTCGACCGTAACCTCAATGACGCGTTTATGTTCAACCGGCGTTAGGGTGGCGGATTCACCCGTCGTACCCACCGGAACAATGCCATGCGTACCACTCTCTAGATGCCAATCGATAAGGCGTTCGAGCGCATCCCAATCCACCTCGCCGGAAGACGTCATGGGCGTCACGAGCGCAACACAACTGCCCTTCAACATGCCCATCTACCTCTTAGACCAGGGCGGTATGGTAAAGGCGGCTATCGGGCTTCACAAGATCGTATCGTCGTCGCTACCTACCGCAGCCGCTCGCGGCCAAGCGACATAAATGGCCTTCACCAGCGTCGCCAACGGAATCGCGAAAAATACGCCCCAAAATCCCCAAATACCGCCGAATGCCAAGACCGCGACAATGATGGTGATGGGGTGGAGATTTACCGCCACGGAAAATAGTTTCGGTACAAGGATAATGCCGTCGATGGCTTGGACTACAAGGTAGGCAATCACGATCCAAAAAAAGTTAGCCGACCACCCAAACTGCAATAGCGCGACGGCGATTACGGGTAACGTGACAACCGCTGCACCCACGAAGGGAACCAACACTGAAAGTCCAACAAGCAATCCGAGAAGGGCTGCATCGTTAAGACCGAGCCAAGCAAACACAACGTACGTCGCAACACCGACAATGAGAATTTCGACCGCCTTGCCCCGAACATAATTGCCTATCTGCTCCGTCATTTCGGCGCCAACCCTCTCAAGTAGCGGGCGGTTTGTCGGCAATAGTCCGCTGAACCAACCCACCAAGCGATCTCGGTCCTTGAGAAAAAAGAAGACCGAAATTGGCACCAGCAAAAGGAAGATGACAAGCCCAAAAGCATTCGGCAGTTGGCCAACAAGCGCTTGCAGGAAGACGCCTCCCAATTCGGTCAGTTGCGCGTTCGCCGTCGACAACCAAGCGCTGACGGTTTCCTGAGAAAAGAAGGTTGGGTAGGTGGCCGATAGGTCAGTGAAGAGCTCAGCAATCCGATCGATAACGCCAGGCATCGCAGCAACAGTCTGGTTCATCTGGCGCCATACCAATGGTAATACGCCCACGAACAGGGCGACCAAGGCGCCGAGGAATAAAATCATCACGACGCCAATCGCAAGCACTTCTGGCAATCCCCAAGCAACCAAGCGAACGACGATACCTTGGATCAGAAAAGCAACGATAAGGCCCGTGATCACTGGCGCTAGATAGGTACCAAATACTGCCAACAAAACAAAGATGAAGCCGATAAACAGCACCAGATAGATCGCCTCTTCGTTCGAAAAGTGGCGATTGACCCAACTGCTAATGACGTCAATGAATTTCATCGGTCAGGTCTTTTCTCTAGGAGATAGCTATATGTCCCGCCGTCGTCGTTTGATTCGAGCAGCTTGTGGCCACTTTGTGTTGCAAAAACGCGGAAATCCTTCACCGAACCCGGGTCGGTGGCCAACACGCGCAAGAGCGATCCGGGTGAAAGTTCATTCAACGCTTTCTTCGCCTTCAGGAGCGGCATCGGGCAATTAAGACCCTTTGCGTCAACGATTAATGGCTCGTCGTGAGACATAGCATTGAAGTATCGCATACCCGCACGATGCACCTGGAGCGGCCCGCAGGTAACCACCACCTGAAAACATTCGTTGTATGATTCTCGACATGAAAACGCTTCTCGCTCTAGTCAGCGGAATCGCTCTGACAACCTCGACATTCTCAGCGCCTCGCGCTGAATTACCCGAACTCGGTGATACCTCGTCCGCCGTCATCTCACCCGAAATGGAACGCCGATTAGGTCAGGAATTCTTAAAGCAAGTCCGGTCGCAACTGCCGACTATTGCCGACCCCATTCTTAAGTACTACACCAAACTCCAACTCTACGAACTCGCCACACACTCCCAGCTTAAGCAAGTTTTACTGTATCCAGTATTGATCGACGCCGAGCCGATCAACGCGTGGGCTGCACCAGGCGGGATCATTGGGATTAATTTGGGATTGTTCGTTCATTCAATGGACGTGCACGAATATTCGTCAGTGCTTGCGCACGAATTGGCACATCTTAGTCAGCGGCACTTCGCCCGAGGTGTAGAAGCTCAACAGCGGATGACGTTACCGACCCTCATTGGCTTTCTTGCCGGCGCCGCCATCATGGCGGCAGGGTCATCCGAAGCAGGTATGGCCGCCATAAGTAGCGCTCAAGCAATTGCTCAGAATCAGCAACTCCGATACAGCCGCGGTCGAGAGCAAGAGGCCGACCGCATCGGGCTCACAACGCTTTGGCGGGCGGGGCTCGACACCAATGCAACGGCGCGAATGTTCACACGCATGCAACGTGTGTATCGCTTCACCGAGCGACCTCCCGAATTCTTGCTAACGCATCCCGTCACCGAAAAACGTATTGCGGACGCTCGTAATCAATCAGCTGGTTACGAAAAACTCCCGGTTTCGCGCTCGCTGGAATACCAGCTGATGCGCGCGCGGGCACGAATGCATTTCGCCGAGAACGGCGCTAAAGCTCTAGAAGAAGCGAAGAACCTCACCGATGACGACGTGGTCAATGACTATGCGCTCGCGCTTGCCAACGACCGCGCAGGAATGCATGACAAAGCACTATTGCTGGTCCAAACGCTCCATCTAAACGATCCCGGCAGCATTCTTCTTTGCGCGACATTCGCCGAACTTCTCATCAACGCCGGTAAGATTGAGGAAGCCACAGACTTGCTTGCACATCGCCTGGTCATCAATCCCGACAACCCACCCTTTGCGATTCTTTACGCTCGCGCACTCAACGCCAGTCAACGTCACAACGACGCCAAGGACGTCCTCTGGCGCCAAGCGACCATTAACGAAGACGACGTCGACGTATGGTACGACCTTGCCGAAACTGCCGGGCTCGCCGGTGACATCGTGGGTGTCCACCGGGCGAGGGCCGAATTCTTCGCATTAAATGGTGATTACCAGAATGCTATTCAGCATCTTCAATACGCACTAAGCCTCGTGACCAAACCCAGCCAACGCCTAACGGCAAGTCTCGAGCAACGACTTTCAGATCTTCGAACCGAAGCAGAAGCCGCTCGGAAAACTTGATTCGTCAGGTTCTCAGTTCACGCGGTGGGGAAATCCAACATTCGCTGCAGAGGCAGCATCGCACGTTTGGCCGTTTCGGCGTCGACAAGAATTTCGTTGCTTCCATCTCGAAGCGCATCGCGTAATTCGCGCAACTCATTCATCGCCATCCAAGGGCAATGCGCGCAGCTACGACAAGTCGCCCCATCGCCCGCTGTGGGTGCTTCGATAAAGCGTTTTTGAGGATTCGCTTTGCGCATCTTATGAAACAAACCACGATCCGTTGCGACGATGAAGGTATCGTGAGGCAGGTCGCTGGCTGCTCTTAGAATCTGACTCGTCGAACCAACACAATCCGCCATGGCTGCCACCGCGGCCGGAGCCTCTGGATGGACCAGGATCCCTGCCTCCGGATACACGCGCCGTATATCAGCCAACGCTGTCGCCTTGAACTCTTCATGGACAACGCAGGCTCCGCGCCACAGCAACATATCAGCGCCAGTCTCGGCTTTGATGTATGCGCCGAGGTGCTGGTCGGGCGCCCAAAGGATTTTTTCGCCGTTCGCCGTGAGATGTTCAACGATTCGTAATCCCACACTGGACGTAACCACCCAATCAGAAAGAGCTTTGACCCGCGCCGACGTGTTCGCGTACACAACCACGGTTCGGTCCGGATGGTCTGCCACCAACGCTTCGAATTCGTCGGGAGGGCACCCAATGTCCAAAGAACATTCGGCCGCCAAGTTCGGCATCAAAACACGCTTTTGCGACGCAAGGATCTTGGCGGTTTCGCCCATGAAACGAACACCTGCCACGACCAAAGTTGGCGCCGGGTGATCACGACCGAACCGCGCCATTTCTAGTGAATCCGCGACACAACCTCCGGTCTCCTCGGCGAGGTCTTGAATATCGCCGTCGACGTAGTAATGCGCGACCAGGACGGCATTCTGCTGCTCAAGCAGCGACCGAATTTCGTCGCGCAGCGTCTCTTTCTCGGCGTCATCGAGGGCCGTGATCGTATGCACGGGGACCGCAGAACTCTCCAGCGTGTAGTCTTCTAGCATGATCCCATCATACAGTAGCAATGGCCGTCACCAGACTCTGCGCAAGTTTGCTGCGTCGCGACGAGCCGGTAACAATGAGGCCCCAAACCAACGACCGCGTCAGAGATTATGAGGATCTGTTTTGTTGCCGCATTCGACGGGAAGCGTCTTAACGACAATCAAGAACGGTTAGCTAACGAATTCGCCAACCAGGGCTGGTCGGTCGAGCAAGTCGATCACGCGAGTCTGGAAATAATGGATGACCAGCTTACCGGAAGCGACCGCAACGGGGTTCGACACGTCTTCGACCAATTTGATTGCATATGGATCGTGGGTTTCGGCGATCAAGCAACGTTCCTCGATCGCATGCAACTTCTCCGCACCCTGGATCAATCGCGATTCGTTAACGACGTCGACGCCTTAGTCTACCTGCACGGGAAGCCTCATCTCGTTCTTGGGGACCTTGGTCGACACCACCCCCGAACAATCGTCAGCGCCGATGCACAGACACTTATCGGCGCCATCGAGGGAGGGGGTTCCTGGATCGGGAAGCCCACCGCGGGCAGTTTTGGTCGTGATGTATTCACCCTCACCAAGACCGACAGTAACCATCGCGCCATCGTTGAACACCTAACGCGGTCTGGGTTTGCCATGTTGCAACAGCAAGTCGACACACGGGATGAAAAGCGTTTTCTTATTGCCGGTTCTCAGGTGATCGGCGTCTACGGAAAAAGCCATGTTGATCACAGAAGCAATCTCGCCGCGGGCTCCGTGTCGACCGTCGTGCAAGCGACTTCCAGCGAACTGGAGCTGGTTGAAACCTGCATTCGCTGGCTTAACGCGCGCGGGGTTCGATTCGCCACAATCGATGTCGCGGACCCCTACCTGTTCGACATCAACATCGCGAATCCTGGCTGGCTTTCCACCTACGAGAAACTGACCGGTCGCAACTTAGTCGATAAAGTAGTCCAAGCGCTCCGGTAGCGATTCCGCATCCATACCACGGGTTTAGACTCTGCTGCCGCCATCAATGGCGATCACGGCGCCTGTCGTATAACTACCAGTAGGTCCCGCTAAATAGAGGGCAGCACCTACGACTTCATCGGCCTCGCCCCCGCGTTGCAAAGCAATATTAGTCTTAGCGCGCTTATTAAACGCATCCATATCCCAAGCCTTCGATATGTCNGTNAAGAACGGACCCGGCTGAATACAGTTGACACGAACGCGTGGGCCGAAGGCATGGGCAAGTGANAGNGTCAGCGAATTGATGCCCGCCTTNCACGCCCCATAAGGTTCCGANTTAGGCGTNGGTTGNACGGCNGCGTTNCTACTTACGTTGATGATTGCTCCNCCATCACCCGCTGCCATGCGCTCGCCAATCAANGCNGATAANCGNTACGGGCCCTTGAGATTGACGCCGACAACTTTGTCGAAAAGTTCTTCGGTNACCGCCGACAGATTTGGGTAAAGCGGTGACATACCGGCGTTATTCACCAACACNTCGACTTTGCCAAAACGTTCGTAGGCGGCATCGACCAGNGCATCGATNTCTTCCCAATGGCCGACATGACACCCATACGCGAGCGCNTGTCGGCCCATCGCGCCNACCTCTTCTGCCACACGCTCNCAATTGTCNTGCTTACGACTGGTAATGACGGCGTCGGCCCCCCGTTCGGCAAACGCNAGAACCATCGCCCGACCCAANCCTCGACTTCCACCCGTTACAAGGACGACCTTGTCCGTAAAATCAAATAGTTGATCCAAAACGCCTCCCACCTTACCTTTCACTCAACCGCGGGTCGAAGAAACTTACCGACCTCGCGANACGAGTAACGATTCTAACGGAGGACGACATGGGTATGTTGGATGGNAAGGTTGCGCTGGTAACCGGTGCAGGAGGAGGTCTTGGTCGGACCCACGCTCTCCTTCTTGCGAATGAGGGCGCGGCGGTCGTCGTCAACGATCTGGGTGGNGCGNGAGACGGCAGCGGCTCTGGTACGAANATGGCCGANNCCGTCGTCCAGGAAATTAAAGNAGCGGGCGGTGAAGCCGTTGCGGATTACGGTAATGTCGCCGTCCCNGAAGATGCTCGCAATATGGTCAAAGCGGGTGTTGATAATTTTGGCAAGCTCGACNTCTTGATCGCCAANGCNGGCATTCTCCGAGANAAGAGCTTCAAGAACATGGACNACGATATGTGGGACATCGTCGTCAACGTTCACCTCAAGGGCACNTACCTGACGACCAAAGCCGCCTACGACCAAATGCTTGAACAAGGTGAAGGCGGCCGTATCGTGGTCACCAGTTCCACCTCAGGATTATTAGGGAACTTTGGTCAAACCAATTACGGTGCCGCCAAAGCCGGGATTGCCGGCATGGCAAGGTGCCTCTACCTTGAAGGGATGAAGTACGGGATTAACGTCAACATTCTAGCGCCCACCGCGCTGTCCCGATTAACCGACGACATTATGCCGGACGCCGTAAAAGATCAGATCCCACCCGATCGAGTCTCCCCGGCCGTTGTTTGGCTTTGCTCTGACGACGCCAAGGAAGTGACCGGTCGGACATGGCTCATCTCGGGGAATCGGGTGTCCATGCTTGCGTGGAACTTGATGCCCATTGCGCAAAAGGATGAAGCCGAAGGACCGTGGGAAGTCGACGAGGTCGGCGAAGCGATTCTAGCGACCAAAGACAGCTGGCCATCGATCAACCCGATGCGGGGATTCGACGTCTGATCGCGGATGCTCGCCCATGTTGATTTGGTGGCAAAAAACGGCANCAACGTGCCTTAAGAGAATGGAAGGCACGTTCGTTTTGTTCAAACAGCCGCCGACGGGACGGGTGGGTCGTTCGTGAATTTCGGTTTTACCGAAGAACAAGAGATGCTCCGTGACCAGGTGGTTCGGTTTATTGATGACGAATGTTCAATCGATGTCATCCGAACGTTCGACCCGGATACAAACCAAGCTCTGTGGAAGAAAATCGTCGAACTTGGCTGGGTCGGTCTTACCGTTCCCGAACGTTTCGGTGGCAGCGGTCTGAAATGGGTCGATTTGACCGTCGTTTTGGAAGAAACGGGCCGCGGTCTTTGTCCTTTACCGCTGACATCCAATGCCCTGGCTTGCGCTTCGATCCTCCGATCCGGGAGCATCGCACAACAGCAAGAGTGGCTACCAAAGATTGCCAACGGATCCGTCGTTTTTGGTTTTGGCCTCTACGATGAACCAAATTGGATCGACAAGGGCGCTATTACGCTTGAAGCGAGCGACCACATCACCGGTACAAAAGCATTTGTCAGCGATGCACTTCTGGCAACGCACGTCATGATTGGTGTGCAAACAAAAAACGGACCCGCCCTGAGCATTGTCGATGGGAAGGCAATCAACAGCACCGCGTTGGACGTGATGGATCGGACAAAGCCAGCGGCGCAAGTTCAGTTCGATCAGGTCCCGGCGGCGACTGACCGGCTCATCCCATTAACCGACGCCGACTTGGACTACGTCAACAGTTGCGGCGCCGTCGCAGTAACGGCAGAAATGGTGGGCGCAGCCGAAGCCGTCCTAGCGCTCACCTCCAATTACGCCAAAGAACGCATCCAGTTCGGTCATCCTATTGGCAAGTATCAAGGCGTTAAACATCGCCTCGCCGACATGTTTGTGGATATTGAATCCTTCAAGTCCCTTCTATATTACGCAGCCTGGTGCGTAGACGACGCGACCGGGGAGTTGTCGCAAGCGGCGTCCAGAGCCAAGGCGCACGCGTCAGACGCATTCGCGCAGATAGGCATCGATGGTGTAGGTCTTCACGGGGCTATCGGTTACACCGCCGAATACGACGTCCAGCTTTACCTAAAACGAGCTAAATGGGCACGCACGATGTTCGGCGACTCCGACTTTCACTACGACCGAGTCGCAACTTTGGGAGGTTTGTAATGGACTTTGACTTCACCCCGGACGAAGAAGCATTCCGCACCGAGATCCGAGAATTTCTTTCCGAAAACCTGCCGCCTCGAAATGAACGCCCGGGAAGTTTTCTACGAGAGTGGCTCGAAAAAGTTCGTGCCCAAGGGTGGGTGGGATTTTCTTGGCCAAAAGCCGTCGGTGGTAGCGATGGCGATGTGGCCCGACAGGCGATCCTAAAGGAAGAAATGGCACTGGCAGGGGCACCACCGTTGGGAACCTCGTTTATGGGTCTCGCATGGGTCGGCCCCGGGATCATTCAGTACGGCACCGACGAACAGAAAACCCGATTCATCCCCGACATACTCGACAGCAAAGTTACCTGGTGCACGGGTTACTCCGAGCCAAATCACGGCAGCGACCTCGCCGCAATTCAAACCAAAGCAGAACGGGTTGGGGACCACTACAAGGTAAACGGACAGAAAATTTGGACGACGGGTGCNCCTTACGCCGACTGGATGATTCTCTTAACCCGTACAGACTTTAATACTGAGGTTAAACACGACGGCATTACCTGCCTGTTGGTCCCAATGAAAACCCCAGGGGTTGAAGTCCGACCCATTGAAAACATGGCTGGCGATCGACACTTCGCTGAGGTTTTCTTCACGGATGTCGAAGTCCCAATCGAGAACCGTTTGGGTGAAGAGGGCAAGGGCTGGGCGGTAACCATATCCGCGCTTGCCAACGAACGTTCGAGCATCGGCGAGGTAACGCAAATGGCGGGTAAGCTCGAGGATCTTAAACAATTGGTACGCAAAAGCCGGAAACAAGGCGCTCCGGCCTCGGATGACCCGTTGGTGCGTCGCCAGATTGCTGAGTTCGAAACGAAAATAGCGGCGATGAAATACAACGGATTACGCTATTTGACCCGGCAACTGAGGGGACAACCGTTGTCCTCAGAGACCTCGGTTAATAAACTGCTTCGAGCAAGTCTCGAAATCGAAATGGACGATTTTGCGGTGGAACTGCAGGGCCAGGAAGGTGTCCAGCTCCAAACCCAAACCGCACGCTGGGCCAGATCTTCGTTGAGTTGGCCCAACGTGGTCATCGGTGGAGGCACACCCAACATACAGCGAAACATTATTGGCGAACGTATTCTCGGCTTACCGAAAGATTAAAATATTTGCTCGCGTCATAATTTCCACTTGGGAGGATGGTCCCAATCGTACGGTTCGATACCGGTCTCGTTAATTAACCATACTGATGCGTGGGCTTTCCCAGCATCTAACTCCAAAAAGCCTAATGTCCCAAACTGTGTGTCGTAATTGTGCGGGTACGTCGGTGAGCCGGGGTTAACGCATAGGATGCCACCCACGTTTCGAATCAACTCGGTGTGGGTATCGCCAAAGACAATCACGTCTGGTGTTTTTTCAGCAAAGTACCGCTCGCACCAACGCGCCACCGTATGATCTGGCGGGCGTTCGTCTGCCGGTATGTAGTGGGTAAGCCCGATAACCAGACCTTCCATCTCCAGCGTCCAGGCATAACGAACTCGATCGTCCTCCGGCTGAATCGGACGTCCTCCGGACCCGTCTTCGCCATTGCCACGAGCACAATATATCGGTGCAATCTTTTCGAATTCACTTAACAAGGCGAGGTCATGGACATCTCCACCATGGAAGATGTAATCGACACCTTCAAACGCTCGATATACCTGAGGCCAAAGCGTGTGACGCGCTTCGGGCACATGCGTATCGGCAACCAAACCTATGCGCAACGACATCAGCGACGCCCCCACCACCAAATCAGTTACCCTACGTGACGAAAAGGGGAGTCACAAGATGCTCGACTGGGACGGGGTAAAGACGAAAGCCAACGCAGACGGCGAATTTGGCATTCATGCACGCATGTGGAATTCCTCGCTGCGGATCAGTATCGGCGATCAGAGAACACGCATCGATATCGAAGGCGGCACGGTCAAAGAGATTCAGCCCTGGCACGGTGGCGGCCCAACGGACCTTGCCATTTCGGCTCCACAACAGGACTGGGACGAGCTTCTACAGGCTGTGCCGAAACCGTTTTACCAAGATCTCTATCCAGCATCCATCCATCACGGTTTCGAAATCACAGGGGACCGCGACAATTATTGCGCCTATTACCCAGCCATCAGGCGCTTGATCGAAATCCTCCGGGAGGTGCGCAATGCCGAGGTTTGATTCAGCGACCGGGCGTTATACCTACCTCACGATCGACGACGCGGAGTACCGCCTTTACTTCGAAGAAGCAGGTACCGGAGAGATCGGTTTGCTGCTACAGCACACCGCCGGTGCCGATGGACGGCAATGGCGACACATCATGGAGGATGACTATCTAGGGTCCAAATTTCGTCTAATTGCCTACGATCTCCCCTATCACGGAAAGTCAGTACCGCCGGCTGATAGCAAGTGGTGGGAAGAAGAATACCGCCTCGAGAAAGAATTTCTGATGCAAGTCCCGATCGCGCTTGCGCGCACCCTTGAACTTGATCGACCCGTCTACATGGGGAGTTCCATTGGTGGTCACCTAGCCATTGATCTCGCCTTACACCATCCAAACGAGTTCCGTGCCGTAGTCGGTCTCGAAGCTTCTGCTTATACGCCCGGAGGCTTTGTTGATGAGTTCTACCATCCCAAGATCGGCAACGATTACAAAGCCCATTTAATGTACGGCATGATGGCCCCAACGAGCCCGGAAGCACTGCGCCACGAAACGAGTTGGGTATATAGCCAAGGTGCACCGGCTGTGTTTAAAGGCGACCTCTACTACTACTCTATCGACCACGATGTACGAAATACCGCGCACGCGATCGATACCGAGCTTTGCTCTGTGGACATTCTCAACGGCGAATACGATTGGAGCGGCACGCCCGCTGAGGGAGAAGAGCTCGCTTCGATGATACCCGGCGCCCGCTACCAAACCCTCCGTGGCCTCGGTCATTTTCCGATGAGCGAAAACCCTAGGCTTTTCCTCGACCAAATCCGGCCCGTACTCGACGACATTATCGAATCGCGACGTTAGCGATTCGCTGGCGCCGACATCAGTTCGCATTAATGGTTCATTGACGCACGTCAAGCATCATCGAATCGAGTTTTCGCACGGGGGTTGAGACAAGCACCAAGAGTGCTATCAAGACCACAAAAACCGCTCCACTCGCGATTAGCGATGTCGATATATCGTAAGCATCTGCAATCATGCTTACGGGTAAAACGCCGAGCGGCATCAGTCCATGCGACATCATATCGATGCTCATGATTCGTCCCCGCATACGCCGGACGACTTGAACCTGCAACAGACCACGATTAAGAGACATATTCCAGGACGACAACCAGCCAACCAATGCAAGGACAACGACCGCTGTCCATAAATTAGGTGCCATCCCGAATAGCACGGTCGAAACACCCCAGCCAAAGCAGGTAACCACAAGCCACGTGCCTTTGTGTTTGAGGTCGCCCGAGGCGGCCAGCATCAACGAGCCAAGAATTGCGCCAACACCCATTGCCGAAAGCAGTAGACCCAGATCGTCCGGACCGCCGAGCAAAATCTCTTCGTTAAACGCTGGCAACAGCGTGTTAAGCGGCATACCAAACATAAATGGCACGATCGAAAGAAGGATCAGCGCGTACACAGTCGGCTGAGCACGAACGTACTTTAGGCCATCCAGGATTTCGATGACCGGGTGTTTTCGCGTATCGCGCGACCCTGCCCGACCCCGATTGGAGACAAGCAACATGGTGACAGCCGAAAGGAAATACAACCCCCCGATGACGAGATAAACAATGCCAACGCCAAAGGTGCTAGTGGTATCTCCTGCCGCGATCCATGCGATCAAGAAACCTGCAAATGCTGGCGCCAAGATTCGTGCAAAATTCATGCTGGTGGTGGTAAGCGCCATCGCCGTGAAGATCAAGCGCTCATCCACAAGATCCGGAACAAAAGCATTTCGCGCTGGAAACGATAGCGCCAACACGATTCCGTTAAACAGCCCAAACACAATGAAATCCCAGAAACCCACGTTCCCCGATAGGATGATGAAGGCCATGATGAGCGTTGCGATGGCATTTAAGGATTGAGCGGCTACAAGTACCGATTTCTTTGAAACCCGATCAGCAAGGACCCCGCCCCACAACGAAAATAGCACTTGGGGAATCATGAACGACATGGTGACCCATCCAAGGTCGACCGCGGACGAGGTCAATTCGTAAACGAACCAACCGCGCGCGACCTGTTGCATGTTCATCGCGAATGAGGAACCCAAGCTGCCCAGCCACANCCAACGGAAATCGGCCTGCGAAAGCGCCGTGTAAATATCCCGAGAAGCCAGAGTTGTCTTAGATCAGCAAGCGACCTGGGAGTCTAACACGCGATCCTATCCAACTCGGTCTCGATCCTGTGACGATCGACCAACTCAGTAATCAAGTCGGTACGAATCACCATCGCGCACCAACTTTCCGGCCGTTGGACCGGAAAAGTGGGTACCAATCACCAGCACCGGACGATCTGCATACAAATCTAAAAAACGGGCGCGCGTCGACGCACTCTGGTCCGGGTCAACATCTGCCGTCGTCGACCAATCTGGGTAGGCTATTTGACAGGGATGGTGGACCATATCCCCAGTAATGAGGGCCTCTTCACCTTGAGAAGTAATGTGCACACTGACGTGCCCGGGTGTGTGGCCAGGCGTCGATTCAAGTCGNACCTCANTCGTGACTTGATGNTCACTTGAAACAAGATCAGCTAACCCAGCATCAAAAATGGGTCGCACCGAATCGTCAATCACGGGGCCGTATTCGGCCTGGCTTTCGTTTTGCCAATGTGCCCATTCTTCTTCTGCGTAAAGGTAACGAGCGTTAGGAAAAGTCGCCTCCCATGCCTCACCGACCAAACGCGTATTCCAACCGACGTGATCCACATGCATGTGCGTACACAAAACCGCATCAACGGTGTCGCAATCAAATCCTGCGGCAGCGAAATCGTCCAGAAACGATGACTGCATCTGGTGCCACTTGGGGTAGGTGCGGTCTTTGTCATTACCGATACACGTGTCAACGACAAGGGTCTGACTCTCTGTCTCAATAATCAAACTATGGAACGAAAGGACGAGCTTGTGATCGTCGTTCACGAACGGTCCGATCCAATCGATTGCCTTGATACAGTCCTCCGTGGCTTGCGGCAATATGTGNTTACCAATGGTTGATGAGGTAAGTTCAACCACCCGCGTGATCGTGGTATCACCAATTCGCCACTNCATCTGTCGTCCTTTGCTTCTGTCCACAATCCGTCACACTATATCGTCCTGAACGCGAATCAAATGGGGAACTGCCATGACCGAGCCGAGCCGNTACGGCGATGCTGAAATTACNCGAGATGGTCACGTGGCAATTGCAGAAATTCGCCGGCCCCCCAACAACTTCTTCGATGTTGATCTAATCAACGCACTGGTTGCGGCGTTCCGCGATCTCGACGACGACCCCGAATGCCGCGCCATTGTCCTGTGTTCGGAAGGGAAACACTTCTGCGCGGGTAACGATTTTTCGAGGTCCACGGGCCAGTCTGAACGAACCGAGCGAAACGTCTCCCAGGGAAATCCACTCTATTCTGCAGCCGTCGATTTATTCTCCTGCAAGAAGCCCGTTGTCGGTGCTATCCAAGGAGCAGCCGTGGGTGGTGGATTTGGTTTGGCACTAGTGCCCGATTTTCGAGTCGTTTGCCCCGAGGCTAGATTTACCGCGAATTTCGTCAAGCTCGGCTTTCACCCCGGCTTCGGCTTGACTCACACGCTACCAAAACTCATCGGACAGCAAAAAGCGAACAACATGTTCTTAACGGGGAAACGAATCGATGGGGAAACAGCTCACGACTGGGGCTTGGGTGACGTCCTAACTGATCGGGAGAACGTACGTTCCGAAGCCATCTCATTGGCGTCTGAGATTGCGGAGAATGCTCCGCTAGCTGTGCTTTCTGTGCGAGCCACCATGCGAGCCGGATTGGCAGAATCCGTCAAAGACCAAACCGACCACGAATTCTTAGAGCAGCATCGGCTTCAGCAGACTGAAGATCATCGCGAAGGTGTCCGAGCAGTCGCCGAACGTCGCGCAGGGAACTTTAACGGTCGGTAATCGATCCTCACACCGACGCGCGGCGGGCATCCAATACACTTCGAATCTCTGCGTACGCATGTTCGTTTAGTTTGAACCGCCGAAAAAGCATGGCGCCAATTGCATAGCAAACCAGCGGAAATAGGCTATAGAGCGAAACGATCGCAATTTGCGTTTGCATCGACTGCACCTCATTCGGTACGAAACCAGCCGCTTGCAGCACGAACCCGGTCAACATCAGCATCGCACCCATCGCGCACTTGTATACGAAATTCCATGCCGCAAAGTAGGTCCCTTCTTTGCGTTCTCCCGTGACGTACTCGTCGTAATCGATGACGTCACCCTGGATGGAGGCGCTTATCGTGCCACCGCAGCCTGCGGCGAGCCCCGCGAAGACGGCGAGCACTATCATCGTAATCAGCCGTGCATCAACCGTGTCTAGAAACGGGAGGACGAACATGCCGCCAAACGATACGCCGGTTAGCAACATCGAAAAAAACCATAGTTGTTTTTTGCCGTACCGACGCGACAACGGTATCCAGAGTGGTACAGAAAAGGCCGAAGGGATCATGTACGACAAAATAATGAGCGGGGCCCACGCTGCAGCGCCAACCACATACTGTGCGACATAGAGCGTCAACACCCCTATTGCCGCCGAACCAACGTTTTCGATGAACGTCACGATAATCAATAATCGCGCGTGCGGATTCCGAACCACATCCGCAAATGCCCGAAACGGTCGCTCGTTGACGCGCCCTTGAAATTCGACTCGCTCGCGGAGCCTAATCACCGCGAATCCAATCAGTAACGCCATCACAACCGTTGCGACAATCGCCAGCTCGAGTGCGGTCTGTCGCACCACAGCCTTGCCCTGGTCTTCCGCCCAAATAAGGACTTGGAAACTCGCCAGACACAGTATTGAACCGAACGTATAAAACGCGTGCCGGATGCCGAAAAGCCTACTGCGTTCGTGATAGTCATCCGACAGTTCCGCGCCGAGAGATAGATGAGGGACAAAAAAGACCGTCATGACCGAGTAAAACCCAATCACCGCCACCGCCATCCAACCGATCAGTGCTGCTTCAGATAAATCCGCGGGAGGCGAGAACACCATCACGAATGCCGCTCCGATAGGAATAACGCTGGCGGCCATCCACGTACGACGACGACCGAAGGAACCGACCGTTCGATCGCTTAGGTAACCAACTAGCGGATCCGAAATCGCGTCCCAAACCCGCGAAATACTAAAGATGACCCCCATCACTGCCGGCGCGATCAACAGCACGTCGGTCGAGAACTTCATGACGTATAAACCGACGAGTAGGTACATGTAACCTGCCCCGACGGTCGGGGCACCGTATGCAAATACTGTCCGCCAGGGAACTCGCCCTCGACGTTGCTCCAACGTCGTATTCACGCGTTTCTGATGGTCAACCCACCGTCGACGGGTAGTGCAACGCCAGTGACGTAACCGGCTGCAGGAAGAACCAAACTTAGGGTCATGTGAGCGACTTCCTCGGGGTCCGCATACCGTTTGAGTGCTACTCGCCGTCGCGCAAATTCTTGTTTTTGCTCTTCCGGTATCCCGTCCGTAAGGCCGGTTCTTATCGGGCCCGGACAGATGCAATTCACGGTGATGTCCTCGGTTCCAAACTCCACCGCCAGTGAACGTGTTAAACCTAGGACGCCCGTTTTAGCGGCACTGTATGCACTCGCGTGCTTGGTCGCTCCCAGTCCCTCCGTCGACGCGATATTGACGATCCGACCGCCATTGGCTTTTCGTAGGAACGGCAATGCGGCACGGATTATGCGGACATGAGCCGTAATCAGTACGTCTTGCCCACGCTGCCAGACGGTCTCGTAATCGTCATCATCGACGGGCGCACCTGCACCAATTCCAGCGTTATTGATAACGATGTCGATGCCGCCAAAGTGCTCAGCGATTTCAGGTACGACTCGTTCGATAGCCTCCCGATCCGAAACATCAAGGGGCCATCCTCGCACCGGGTAACCGGCTTCGCTGATTTCTTCAACGACCTTATCCAACGGATCTTGGTTAATATCGGTGACCGCCACCAACGCTCCTTGCTCAGCGAACAAGCCAGCAGTTGACCGGCCCATACCACTGGCAGCGCCAGTGATGATGGCGACCTTCCCTTCGATCGACCGGCTAAGTTTGGTTAATTTCATTGCGTCCTCCCGCCCAATCGATTATTGCCCATCCTGTCGCGATATACAGTTATCTAGGCGACCTAATTACGGCTGTCGAGCAACGTCCGCTTGTTCGCCCCGCACACCACGCATAGAATGCGCGGTTTCGTGGCCCAGGGGCCGTTAGCTCAGTTGGTAGAGCACCGGGCTTTTAACCCGATGGTCCTGGGTTCGAGCCCCAGGCGGCCCACCACCACGCCACCACGGAACCACATTTGGATTGGGCAGCACGAAACTTCATCTTGAGAGCTCGAAACGGGCCCACTGCGCCCCGCTTTTCCCTCGACAACCTACCTTCAGCCAATCACCTAGAAGTCGTCGCTCAATCCATCGCGAACGCTCTCTTTTATGCCAATCAACACCGTTTCGATACGTCGATCTGGGTCGTTCTTGAGGGGCCTCCTTGCCCGCCACGCGTGCTAGCCTACCGAGGCAATTCCATTGGCTCGCTCGGAGGGTTTGACGAGCGCTCCATCGCCGCCTCGATGCGTACTGCCCTCGCCCAAGGAATGCGCCTCGGTCGTGACGAAACGGTCATTTGCGAAAACGGTATCGAAGTTACGCATCGGAGTTTCGAGTCAATGATTAAGGCTGCGGCGATTCCCGGCTTTTATTACCTAGATAAAAAAGGATCCGATATACGTGAGGCCACGTTCGCCTCACCGGCAATCTTTGTATTGAGCGATCATAAATCGATGCCTCGTAAGACCACACACTACCTCGCGCGGCTCGGAGGTCGCCCCATCGCTTTGGGACCTAAGACAATTTTTGCAAGCCAATGTGTTGTGTTAGTTCACAACGATCTCGATCGCCAAGCGATTCAGTAATATCGCGTGGGGTCAACCACGCCCGCTGATTGAAATCCCTCCCTGCGGATACGACAACTATCGCATCGTCCGCAAGCCTCACCATCTCGATTAGGTTGGTAGCATGAGACCGTGTTCCCGTAGTTCACTCCGAGCTGAAGTCCTTTTGTGATGATGTCAGCCTTTGGCAATTCGATGAGGGGCGCATGAACTGTAAACCTACTCCCTTCGACCCCAGCTTTAGTCGCCAGATTAGCTAGCTTTTCAAACCCTTGGATGAACTCAATACGGCAGTCCGGGTAGCCCGAATAATCCACCGCGTTGACGCCGATNAAAAGATCGTGCGCNCCCANTACCTCGGCCCAAGCAAGCCCTAACGATAAGAANACGGTGTTTCGTGCCGGCACATAGGTCACGGGAATACCNGTCGTTGGTGCCTCNGGCACCTTTATCGCTGCATCGGTNAAAGCCGACCCACCAAATTCTGAAAGATCNATCGAGACAACACGGTGCTCTTTAACACTAGCGGATNCCGCAATTTTTCGGGCCGCCTCCAACTCGATGGCGTGCCGTTGACCATAAAAAAAAGACAGCGCGTAACACTCGAATCCCNGGTCATTCGCTATCGCCAGCGTCGTCGCGGAATCAATGCCACCTGACAAAAGTACGACGCCGATCGTCAACGACCTGCCTCGTCGCCCCAAAGAACTTTATGGAGTTGTATCTGAAAACGTACGTCCAGCCGATCGGCGAGGATCCACTCGGCAAGGTGCCTAGCATTCTGCTCAGATGCTGATGGAGAGAACAGTACCTCGCCAACGCGCGCGGTAAGGTCGTGCTCCGCACAGATGTCCTTTGCCCAGCAATAATCGCGTCGGTCACAGATCACAAATTTCACCTGATCACTTTCCCGCAACGCAGCGACGTTTGAAAAGAGATTCCGATCCACTTCTCCGGATCCTGGTGTTTTAAAATCCACAACTCGACTCACCCTCGGATCGACGGCGGCGATATCGATCGCTCCGCTGGTTTCGAGTGACACCACGTAACCCCGATTACACAGTGCGGCAAGCAAACCAAGTACCCTCGGTTGTGCCAGCGGTTCACCCCCAGTCACCGTTACGTGGCGCACGCCAAGTTCATCTACGCGATTAAGAATCGCATCTAGCGCAAGCATTGAGCCACCATGAAACGCGTACGCGGTATCGCAATACTGGCAACGGAGTGGACACCCGGTCAGCCGAATAAACACTGTAGGCCTGCCGACGCTCCGCGACTCACCCTGCACTGAGAGAAAAATCTCCGTGACGCGAAGCGTCTCGGTCTTTGACACGACCCTAGAGGTACTCGGCTGCGTACGATCTGGCGAGATCACCGACCGTTCCCGGATGGTTTTTGATGACTCGATCAAGATAATCGCGTGCCCGCACGGTATCGCCCAGCTGATGGTAGACCTTGCCGAGTTTGTATAACGCGTCAGGCACTTTCGCGTGATCCGGGTATAAGGTGACCACCTGTACGAATGACTGCCGCGCTTTTTCTAGATCGTCAGTGGCGTGATGTAATTCCCCCAACCAATAAAATGCGTTGGGAGTCCAGTGCCCGTTCGGGTAATCAACGATAAATTGATCGAAAGCGACAATGGCGTCATCAAACCTACGCTCACTTGTAAGCGCGTACGCGCTTTCATACGAACCGCGTTCTGTACCAGTAGGATCGATAACGGGCGGCAACGGCGGAATATCCGTCTCGTCATGCGGTTCCGTCGCGACATCTATCGCCCGAAGTTCGCGGAACCGCCGGTCAATGTCGGTGTAACGTCGATTCTGTTCCCGNGTAAGCCGATCGACCCGATAAATCTGCTCCTCAAGCATGCCCCGAACGATTGCCAGTTCTTCTTGTAAAACCTGTAACTGATAAAAGAGTGNCGCTAACCCCGNATTGTTACTCNNAGTCNCGTCNNCGGANTCGACGCTCGAGTTCCGTTCCGGNGNTTGATNNACGATCGGAGCCGCGCNGTNTGCATCAACNGTCGCGTAACCGAACAGAGTGCACAAAAACAAAGTGCAGANCCTTCGTTCNACANCTTCTTTNTTGTGTCTTGTCTGTTCGCACNGCGAACAAGCACTTACCGATAAANCNCTACCGCGCGCCTATTCTTNCTCCACGNGGACTCATCGTGTCCNGGGTCGTCNGGGCGTTCTTCGCCGTAGCTGACCATTTCAATTTGGGATCGTCGAACTCCGGCTGATGTTAGAAANCTACNCACNGCATTGNCNCGACGNTCACCNAACGCAAGGTTGTATTCGCGNGTACCACGCTCATCACAGTGCCCTTCAATGACTAAACGNCGATCACGATTCCGAGTCAAAATGTTCGCGTGCATCTCAAGAAGGCGCAAATCGCGAGCGGAAAGTCNGGCCTGATCTAGTTCAAAGTAAAACTTNGTCGNCAAGANTCGACCACTCGGCATGAGGGGTCGGCTACNGCTATCAAAATCGGTCGNTTCCGGTTCGGCTTGAACAGGTTGCGATTGCACGGGTTGCGATTGCACTGGCACAACATCAACCGGTGCCGCNGGTTGAGCGGCCGGCTCGGGTTCCTGTTGACCCTGTTGACTGGCGCANCCCACAAGAATNAGCGCGCNCACAACCAACAACGCCACGTTGTACCTTCTGACNTGCCTCATCNTTCNTCNCTCCTCATCAATCTATAACCCACGANTTGCAGACAGTGTATCGAGGTACGGCGACCAGGANGGTTCCCGGACATCCCCTGCNGACGACGGNAATTTGTANTTNACCTGACCATCAATGGANACNACGGCCAGTATACCTCGGCCCTGGTCCTGAGTCGCATATATCAACATGGTTCCGTTCGGNGCCAGCGACGGCGATTCATCCAGCGACGTTTCCGTCAATACCCGGGGATCTTCGTCAGTTTCAAGATCTTGCCAAGCGATGTGATAAATACCTTCACGCCGATGCACGTANACGAGATGNCGNCCGTCGGGGAGCAGCCGGGCACGGGCATTGTAATCNCCNTGATACGTCANCCTTTCGGTCAACGACGTCCGTAAATCGANCCGGTAAATCTGTGGTCGGCCGCCACGATCCGACGTGAAAATCAGACTCTTCCCATCGGGCGTCCAGCCAGGTTCCGTNTCGATGGCCGATACGTGGCGCGTTACCCGTCGAGGTCTGCGCGCGGGCGTCGCGATCTCCATGGTATAGATTTCNGGATTTCCGTCCCTCGACAACACCATNGCCAANTCNCGCCCATCCGGCGAAAANGCCGGNGCACCGTTAAGACCGGGATANGAGGGAAGGCGCTGTCGAACGTTACTCTCAAGTTCCTGAATAACAATCGACGGCCTGCCGGTCTCAAANGAAACGTATGCAATTCNTTGACCNTCGGGGGACCAACTAGGCGATAGAAGNGGTTCCGACGTCTCAAAAAGAGTCCGNGGACGTTCNCCGTCCGAATCCGCCATCTCCAGTTTGTAGCGCGCGTACGAGGTTCCAATGTTTTCGACGAGGACGTATAGAATTCGCGTCGAAAANGCACCCCGAATACCNGTTATTTCTTCATAGACGTCATCCGCGATTCGGTGNGCGATGTCGCGCATACGATCNCGNGGNGCNGTNATTTCACCCGATTTCACCTCGCGTTCGGCACTCACATCAAACAAGCGGTACGTCACCGTGATCCCCCCGTCCACGCGGCTAAGATGACGTCCGATAAGCAAGTACTCCATACCCAATATCCGCCAATCACGAAAGTAAACATCTTCTGGTTGGGANGGGTAGGAGAGCATGTTTTCTTTCTCAATCGGCGAAAATTGCCCGCTTCGTATCAGGTCNAACGAAATAACTCCCGAGATATCGNCCGTCGAATTAGACGACGCAAATGGGACAACGGCGATCGGGATGGGGTTGTCGTTTCCGCGGTCNATGACGATTTCTAGGGCATNTAAGCCCTGGAGGGAAGCGAATACGGCCCACCAGATCGCTTTTTTCAACGCAACAGATCCTCCGGTTTGAACAACANTCGAAACNTACGGAATTGTGCTTCGAACNCTTCGCTATCCNGAGGTACCTCAAANCGCCGCGCTTTGCGAACAGCAGCTAACGCGGACCGGTCGAACGCCGTACTTCCACTCGAATCGAGCAGGCTGACTGTATTCAAATCGCCGGTCGGGAACAGCTCGACAAGAATACCGGCGGCCATNTCGTTGCGGGCACTTGGCGGCCTCGACCAATGAGCTACGATACTGGCGTATATGCCGTCCACATAGGATTGTGCTACNTCTTGATCGGCGCGAACGGAAATATCGATCGCGTCTTGAGCCAACGAGCGCTCAAAGTCGCGACGCCGCATTTCCTGAAGTTGTTGGCGCCGCGNTTTCATTTGTTCGCGTCGCTCACGCTCTAGGCGTTGTTCGCGAGTTTCTTTTACTTTCGACGANGCGCTGTCTTGGTCACCAAACGCGCGATTTCGAACCGACGGAGTCTTCGGTGGCGTCGANGTGAGTTTCCCGTCNGTTTTTGTAGGCAGAGGTTTCTNTNTCGTTGCTGAGCNTCGCGGTTCACGAACGATGAGCATCGCCNTGATCGCTTTCGGCTGTACNACTACGGNTTCCNGGGAACNAGGTGCCCACTCCCATTCGAGCATTGCTACNACAACGGCATGNAGTACAAGTGCACCGACAATCGGCAGGCCGTAATCAGTTAGTTTTCCCACCGTTAAACGTCCGGAGGGTCGGTGATGAGCCCAACGCTTTCTGCCCCCGACTTCTGTAGGACAGTCATTATCTCGATCACCTCGGAATANGTTAGGTCAGCATCTGCCCGGACAAAAACGGGAATGTCTGGCCGCGCAGCAATAATCCGCGAGGCTTGGTCTTCCAATGAAAAGATTGTGACCCGATTGGCCTCCTTTTCCATNTTGCGCATACCCACGTTGATGAATATCGCCCCATCACTACGAANGCTGACAATGAACGGATCGTCTTGGTCGTTCGACAGTGGATCGGAAGGTTTCTGCGGCAGATTNACCTCCACTCCTTGCGTCAATATCGGTGCAGTCACCATGAAAATCACCAACAAAACCAACATCACGTCGATATACGGCACCACGTTGATTTCAGACATCGGNTTACGNCGGNTCGCCATACTNTAGGTTTTTTCCGAATGTGAATGACGGAANAAGANAGAGGTGAGCTCATCGGCAAACGCCTCGTATCGCTTCATCAGCACCTCGACTCTNGTCGAGAANCGGTTATANCCGATCACAGCAGGTATCGCTGCAAACAAACCCATCGCTGTCGCAATAAGTGCTTCTGAAATTCCAGGTGCGACCGAAGCGAGCGTCGCTTGACTCATGTTGGCAAGGCTCCGAAACGAATTCATGATGCCCCAGACCGTTCCNAAAAGACCGACGTACGGACTCGTGGANCCCACNGTNGCAAGGAACCCNAGGTGCTTTTCGAGTTGTTCCTCCTCCCGCGAAACTTCTACCCGCATAACCCGCTGNACACCCTGCATGATCGAATCCGGGTCGGTATTGGGTTGCTCTGAGAGCCTTTGAAATTCNGTGAAGCCAGAAACGAACACCGTTTCGATTCCGGTGAGNGACGNNTCGTTCCCCAGATCTTTATGCAACTCACGCAAATCAATTCCGCTCCAGAAGTAGTCCTCGAATTCGTTTAGCTCCNACTGNACCCNGTCGAGCGCTCTCCACCGCTGAAAAATCATTACCCANGAAGCTATCGATACNGCNGCNAGCAGGGCCATGANTATTTGNACNAGCAAGCTCGCGTCTGCGATGAGCGNGTATATCGAGAGGGGTTCCGNCATCAGTTAAATCTTATANCTCAAGNTCGTTTTGATCGGATTGATTACCAACTGGCNNAGGCGGCGCTATCGAAAAATGGTGATACGCACGCTCAGTCNCAACCCGACCCCGCGGGGTNCGCATCATATAACCCTGTTGAATGAGGTAGGGTTCGACGACATCCTCGATCGTATCCCGCTCTTCTCCAATCGCGGCCGCCAACGAATCNAGACCGACCGGTCCACCCGAGAACTTTTCAAGAATGGTGAGAAGTAGTTTTCGATCCATGGCGTCNATACCTTCCTCATCGACATTAAGTAACTCCAGTGCTGCGTCTGCCGTCTCGGCCGACACGATTCCATCCGCCCGCACCTCCGCGTAATCCCTGACACGACGCAACAGTCGATTGGCCACTCGCGGCGTCCCGCGGGCGCGCCGCGCAATCTCCAACGCCCCCTCAGCATCGACTTTGACATCAAGTCTTTGACCAGAACGCGTCACAATTTCCGTCAATTCCTCGACCGCATAGAACTCNAGCCGGTGGACNATGCCGAATCGATCTCTTAGCGGCGAAGTCAGTAGGCCTGCGCGGGTCGTCGCTCCAATCAGAGTAAACGGCTTCAGCGTATAAGGTATCGAACGCGCCGCTGGTCCCTCACCGATAACGATGTCGATNCGAAAATCCTCCATCGCNGGGTAGAGTATCTCTTCGACCGACGCCGATAACCGATGTATTTCGTCAATGAAAAGGACATCGTTCTCTTCAAGATTACTTAGGAGAGCGACCAATTCGCCNGCCTTTTCAATCACAGGACCAGACGTGGTCTTCAATCCCACCTCCATTTCATTGGCGACGATATGNGCGAGCGTCGTCTTGCCAAGTCCAGGCGGNCCGAAGATCAANGTNTGGTCCAGCGGTTCGTNACGTTTACGCGCCGCTTCGACAAANATCTGCATTTGTTCCTTAACGGAATTCTGTCCCACNAAGTCCNCNATCAATTGCGGCCGTAGGGCTCGATCAAAANNCCTATCTTCGGTGCCGCTTTGTCCGGAAGTGATGCGGTCCGGTTNAATGCTCATGCGTTTGTCANCATCCGTTGCANCGCCANGCGGATAAGCTCTTCAACGGGTTCACCCGCCGCGTAAACGTTGTCAATNGCNCGGGCCGCGTCTAGNGGCCGATAACCGAGTGAAACCAGAGCAAGNTCNGCTTCTCGTGCGGTNGATTCCTTGTTGNNGGCTCCGCGGNTAANTCCAACGGGCAGNGTATCGAGCCGATCCTTGAGTTCCATCAGNAGNCGTTCGGCTGTCTTTTTGCCGACACCCGGAACGCGCGTCATCGCGGCAACGTCCTGNTCNGCTANGGACGTGGCGAATTCCTCTGGTGTAAGTGAAGAAAGCAGCGTCAATCCCAGTTTTGGCCCGATGCCGTTGACCCTGATCAAGGCTCGAAATAGTTCCCGCTCGGCCAACGAGGCAAATCCAAACAGGGCGTGAGTATCGTCTCGGACGACAAGGTGGGTATAGACGTCGACTTCACCCTCGTGGCCCGCCACCGTCGCCAANGTCGTCCCNGTTACTTCCGCCTCGTANGCAACACCNTGCACATCGATGATTAGAACGTTATCGCTGATATTGACGACNCGTCCTCGCAAGCGACTAATCATGGCGTTCCTTGCTTTAGNTGCCACCGAGTATTGACATGACAGATAGCCACTGCAAGCGCATCGGACGCATCCGTCGACGGAATGCCCTGTAATTTGAGTAGCGCTTGGACCATATGTTGGACCTGGCCTTTGGTCGCTCGCCCACTCCCGACCACGGATTGTTTAATGCGGCGTGCGGCATACTCGTTCACGCCGAGATCATGCGTCACTGCCGCGGTAATGGCGGCTCCTCGCGCTTGACCCAATTTCAACGCCGACATGGGATTACGTGCCACGAAAACTTCTTCAATCGCAAACTCATCCGGCCGGTATTGTTTTATGAGTTCATCAACGCCTTGGAAAATATCTTTGAGCCGGGACGGAAAATCGGGCCCTGTCGTTTGTATACAACCGCTAGCGACATAGATCGGTGCCCCGTCCTCTATCCCCACGATGCCATATCCGGTCACGCGGGATCCCGGGTCAATCCCCATAACATGAATCACAAGGCCAACACAGAGTCTGGAAAGTCAGCGTTCGAATACACGTTCTGAACGTCGTCAAGATCCTCCAAGGCATCAATCAGAAGTAGATTTTTTTCGGCTGTGTCGTCATCACAAATACTCGTACTGGATGGCACCATGGCGACTTCCGCATGACCCGGTTCGACCTCCCGAGCACGAAACGCATCCACGACACGACCAAAACTTTCGAACGTCGTGATCACCGTCAGCGCGCCCTCGTCATCGCTGTCCACGTCTTCTGCACCGGCATCGAGAGCTACGTCCATAACCTCATCTGCGTCCGCACCCGGAGCAAAACTGATAAGTCCGCGGCGTTCAAATAGATAGGCAACGGATCCATCGGTTCCCAAGTTCCCACCGTGCTTTGAAAACGCATGTCGAACCTCAGCCACCGTGCGGTTCTTATTATCGGTCATGGCTTCGACCAGAATTGCCACACCGCCTGGCCCATAACCTTCGTAAACCAGCTCTTCAACGTCGTTTCCTTCCGGGTCGCGTGCGCCCCTAACGATTGCCCTGTCAATCGTATCTCTAGGCATATTGACCGATAACGCACTATCGACTGCGGCACGTAGTCGGGGATTGTCATCGACGGAAGTCCCGCCGAGCCTGGCGGCGACGGTGACTTCACGAATAACTTTCGTCCACACTTTCGCACGCTTGGCGTCTTGGCGCGCCTTTCGGTGTTTGATGTTGGCCCACTTTGAATGTCCAGCCACGCCTTCCGGTCCCTATTCGCCGTGTATTCGTATCCCGAGCTCGCGCAGTTGTTGCTCATCCACTGAGCTCGGCGCCGACATCAAGAGGCATGAAGCCGTTTGGGTTTTCGGAAATGCAATCACATCGCGAATCGACTCAGTGCCGCTCATGAGCATAATTAATCGATCAAGACCAAGAGCTATTCCACCATGTGGCGGACAACCCAATCGAAGAGCCTCTAACAGAAACCCAAATTTGATAACGCCTTCTTGACCAAGACCTAGCGCTTCGAAAACTGCAATTTGTACCGCTTCGTCGTGGATTCGCATGGAACCACCACCCAATTCGTACCCATTCATAACGACGTCGTATGCCCTCGCCCGCGCCGCGCCAGGATTCGATTGCAACTCGCTTAACTCGCATGCCGGCTGGGTGAACGGATGATGCTCCGGCGTCCAGGTGCCGTCAGACGTTTCATGGAACATTGGCCAATCGACAATCCAACACGGTCGAAACCCATCGGACAAGAGGTCCATGTCGGTGCCCAGACGATTTCGGAGGGCCCCCATTGACTCATTCACGACTTGCGCGCGATCAGCTCCGAAAAATACGATGTCTCCCGTATCGGCCCCAACTCTCTCCAGCAGGCTCGTTATCACGTCTTCGGGTAAGAATTTGAGTATCGGCGACTGGACGCCGTTTATGCCGCTTTGGGCGTCGTTCACCTTAATGTACGCGAGACCTTTCGCTCGATACTGGCTCACGAAGTCGGTGTACTCGTCGATTTGCTTACGAGAAAGGACCTCGTTGGCATGAGGCACACGAAGCGCGACAACTCGGCCTTGGGGATCGTTGGCGGGACCATTGAAAACTTTGAATTCAACCTCATTCATCAGGTCATCGATGTCGATCAGCTCCAATGGGTTTCGCAGGTCGGGACGATCCGATCCAAATCGCCGCATCGCCTCGGCGTGGGCGATGACGGGAAACGAGCCCAAATCTACCCCTAGAACCTCGGAAAAAAGGCCCTTCAGCATTCCTTCGGTTAACTGCATCATCTCGCTCTCGTCAACGAATGACGCTTCAATATCAATCTGCGTGAACTCAGGCTGGCGGTCGTGGCGCAGATCTTCGTCGCGGTAACAGCGAGCAATCTGGTAGTACTTGTCCATACCGGACATCATGAGCAGTTGCTTAAATAGTTGTGGCGATTGCGGCAGAGCAAAAAATTCGCCCGCATGGGTACGACTTGGAACAAGGTAATCCCTCGCTCCCTCTGGCGTTGCTCTAGTCAATGTTGGCGTTTCGATCTCCCAATATCCTTCCGACTCGAGAAACCGGCGCACCCAACTCGTCACCTCGGAACGAAGACGCAATCGTCCCTGCATCTCCGGTCGACGCAAATCCACGTATCGGTACCGAAGCCGGACATCTTCGCCAGCCGACGAATATTCATCCAACTGGAAAGGCGGTGTCGCGGAAGCGTTGAGAATTTCTAACGTGGAACCAAGAACCTCCACCTCCCCAGTCTTCATATCGGGATTAATGGTGCCGTCGGGTCTTGCACGCACGCGGCCGCGTGCATGCAGAACGAACTCGTTACGGACCAGATCTGCAACGGCAAAGCTCTCTTCGGTGTCGGGGTCGTAGACGACTTGAGCGATCCCGCTACGGTCGCGGATATCGAGAAAAATAACTCCGCCATGATCGCGACGTTTATGAACCCACCCTGTGAGCTCAACCTCCTCGCCAACGAAGCTCGAATTCAGTTCGCCGCAATAATGGGTGCGCATCCCGGAACCCTGGCCTGTGATATGGAATTTGGGCGCGGGCAGCCTAACACAGCCCCACGGCTAATCGGAGCCAGAAGAGCTCGAGCTCGTGTTCTTAGACGACCCGCCCTTGGGTTCCCTCGATGCCTTGGGTTCGGCTTTCTTGGTTGAATCCGCTGGCGACTCGGACTTTCCGGTGTCTTTCGCAACGTCGGTCTTGGAGGCATCTGAGGCATCTGATGTAGCTTCAGATTTTGAGGATCCCGCTTCGTCCGACTTCTCCGACGCGTTCTTCTTTTCGTCCCCCGCGATGTTCTTCTTATCGCCTGATTTGAAATCGGTTTCGTACCACCCGCCTCCCTTGAGTCGAAAGGCGGCGACCGAAACGAGTTTTTTGAGCTCAGCTTTACCGCACTCGGGACAATCCTTGAGTGGGTCTTCGGCGAACCGCTGAATCGTTTCGAACTGATGCTCACACGAAACACACGCGTACTCGTATATGGGCACCCCGGAACCTCCTAACCAACCTCAAGCGGCCGGGAAGGATATAGAAATTCCCGGGCAAAAACATCGCGCATAAGGTTTCGCCTGATCGTCGACAGCATCAATCGCCGAAAAATCTATCGTATAG
>PBGU01000025.1 GCA_002719135.1 Gammaproteobacteria bacterium | reverse complement strand
CAAATCATGGTCCTGGCACCCATCGTCCAGGATCGTAAGGGTGAGCACAAACACGTTTTTGCCGAACTGATTGCGAATGGATTTATACGAGCAAGAATCAACGGGGTCATAGTCGATCTGGATCATCCGCCCGAACTAGAAAAAAACAAGAAACACAGTATCGAAGCCGTCGTCGATCGCGTGCGAATCCGTCCCGAGATGCAGCAACGATTGGCAGAATCCTTCGAAACAGCTCTGGACCTCGCCGACGGAATCGCCGTCGTAGCCCGCCCCAACGACGTCGGCGGCACAGAAGATATTGCGTTTTCGTCGCAGTTTGCTTGCCCACTTTGCGGATACAGCATCGCCGATCTCGAGCCTAGACTGTTTTCCTTTAACAACCCAGCCGGTGCTTGCCAGGAGTGCGACGGTTTGGGAATTAAACAGTACTTCGACCCTGATTTGGTAGTGACGGATTCAGCCGCTTCTCTCGCGGAAGGCGCGATTCGCGGTTGGGATCGACGCAATGTTTACTACTATCACCTGCTCTCATCGCTCGCGTCACACTACGGATTCGAGCTCGAAACACCATTCAGCCGCCTAAGGAAGAAACATAGGGAGGCAATTCTGTACGGATCTGGGGAGCAGAGAATTGACTTCAGTTATGTGAATGATCGAGGAGACGTAATTCGGCGTCGACACCGATTCGAAGGTGTGCTCCCAAACATGGACCNACGCTTCCACGAAACCGAATCTAGTTTTGTCCGCGAAAATTTACAGAAATATTTAACTGTAAGGGACTGTCCCGCTTGTGTCGGCACGCGTTTGCGAACAGANGCACGCCACGTTTTTATCGATGGAACTGCATTACCCGAAGTAACAAGCNGGTCGGTTGAAAACACCTTAGAGTACTTCAACAAGCTCAAGTTAGAGGGTCGCCGCGGCGCTATTGCAGAAAANATCNTAAAAGAAATTCGGGCNAGACTGCAGTTTTTGGTTGACGTTGGTCTNAATTATCTCAGCCTCGATCGNAACGCCGGNTCNCTNTCNGGGGGAGANGGTCAAAGAATCAGGCTCGCCAGTCAAATCGGCGCAGGATTGGTGGGNGTGATGTATATATTAGATGAGCCATCGATCGGTCTTCANCAGCGCGACAACGCCCGCCTCTTGCAGACGCTCACACAACTACGNGATNTGGGTAATACCGTAATTGTAGTCGAGCACGACGAAGAAACTATCCGCACCGCTGATNACGTCGTCGACATGGGTCCAGGCGCAGGTATCCACGGTGGCTCCGTGGTCGCAGCAGGGCCTCTTGATGCAATATTGGNTTGCGAGTCCTCCATAACCGGCCAATTTTTGTCTGGAAAGCGATCCATAGAAGTTCCTCAAACTCGAAAGTCCTACGAAGCGTGCAATAAATTGCGGTTAATTGACGCACATGGAAACAACCTCAAAAACGTAACCGTGGATATACCCATGGGGTTATTTACCTGCGTTACCGGAGTTTCCGGTTCAGGTAAATCAACTCTGATTAACCAGACCCTTTATCCGATCATATCCAGAGCCCTCAACGGAACGAGCTCTGTTAACCCCAAACCCTACAATGATATTGAAGGGCTTGAGTATCTGGACAAGGTGGTCGCTATCGACCAAAGCCCAATTGGACGAACCCCGCGCTCAAATCCTGCAACTTATACTGGTCTCTTCACGCCCATCCGAGAGCTCTTCGCACAGACGCAGGAGGCTAGAGCCCGTGGATATAAGCCTGGTCGGTTCAGCTTTAATGTCAAAGGAGGTCGCTGCGAGGCGTGCCACGGAGATGGTGTAATCAAGGTCGAAATGCATTTCCTGCCCGACNTTTACGTTCCATGCGACGAGTGCGCCGGGAAACGCTACAACAGGGAAACGCTCGAAGTTCGTTACAAGGCAAAAAACATCCATGAGGTTCTTGATATGACGGTCGAGGAAGCTTATCTGTTCTTCGAAGCAATTCCTGTACTTGCACGCAAACTAAAAACCATCGTTGATGTCGGCCTTTCATACGTACACCTTGGCCAGAGTGCGACGACTCTTTCCGGAGGGGAGGCGCAGAGGGTCAAACTATCCCGAGAGCTGTCTAAGCGGGGCACGGGAAAGACGCTCTATATTCTCGACGAACCTACCACAGGCCTGCATTTCCGCGATATCCAACAACTCCTGGAAGTCTTGCAACGACTTCGAAACGATGGGAATTCCATTGTTGTTATCGAACACAACCTAGACGTCATCAAAACGGCGGATTGGATCATTGACCTCGGTCCTGAGGGAGGATCGAAGGGCGGGGAGATTATTGCATTCGGTACACCAGAAGAGCTGGCTCTTCAGAAGAAATCTCATACCGGCCAATTCCTANATTCCGTTCTTAACGTCATGTGAAGTAATTTCCGTGACCTCTGCAAAACGCTCATAAATCGCAATTATTGTTGGCGCTCTACCTTGTCGGTCTGCTGATTGGCTTCAGAATCGACATCCGTATCTTGACTGCCCAGCCTCGTTTAAGACTCGTCTTCCTGCTGTTATTTTTCGACCATTTCGGAATTCGCTTATGCGCTATTTTCCTCCGGGTCTCGACGTTTTTGATTATCGTCTTCGAGAGCAAAGGTGGTTTCTTCATCAAAGTTGCCAAGGTCCTCGGTGTCCATTTGGCGTCCGACTAACTCGACAAAGGCNAGTGGAGCGGAATCCCCGTGTCGATTTCTGGTCTTTAAAATACGAGTGTAGCCGCCAGGGCGATCTTGGTATCGCGGNCCCAACTCGCCAAAAAGTTTGGCGACGGCAACCTTATCCCTCATACGGGAAAACGCGAGCCTACGATTNGCCACCGAATCAACTTTCGCCAGCGTTATTAGCGGTTCTGCAAATCGCCTCAACTCCTTGGCTTTCGGTACGGTCGTTTTGATTATTTCGTGCTCGATCAGCGAAACAACCATGTTTACAAACATAGCTTTTCGATGAGCACTAGTTCGGCTTAGATGTCTGCCACTTTTCTTATGTCTCATATCGATCGTCCGACCCATTCAAACGCAATGGATTCTCACGTTACTGTAGTACCAGTCCCGAGACTTACCGGAGGCCAATTTTCAAGACGGATACCAAGAGACAATCCTCGCGAACTCANAACTTCTTTTATTTCGGTAAGCGACTTCTTACCCAAATTAGGCGTTTTCAACAATTCAACTTCTGTTCGTTGGATGAGATCTCCGATGAAATAAATATTTTCNGCCTTGAGACAATTGGCTGATCTNACAGTAAGCTCCAAGTCATCGACGGGACGTAAAAGAATNGGATCGACTTCATCCGTTATCTCCTCTGCCTTCGATTCGCCCGCGTTTTCTAAATCCACGAACNCGGCCAGCTGCTGTTGTAATACCGTTGCCGCCCTTCTTATCGCTTCTTCCGGGTCGACCGTCCCGTTGGATTCAATATCGATAATGAGCTTATCAAGGTCAGTACGTTGCTCGACCCGGGCGTTTTCTACGGTATAAGAAACTCGTCGCATCGGACTATATGTCGCATCGAGTCGAAGCAGTCCAATCGGTCGTGTTTCATCTTCTTCGTCGCCCGTATACTCAACGGCCGCGTATCCGCGACCTCGTGTGATTTTAGCTTCAAGACGAATTTCACCCTTGTCGTTTAGAGTACAGATCTCGTGATCTGGATTGGCGATTTCTACGTCCTGAGTCAACTGAAANTCTGCGGCTGTTACCACGGCTGGGCCGGTCTTCGACAAAGATACNGTCGCTTCGTCACCATGATGAAGCTGTACGGCCACCCCCTTTAGGTTCAACAATATGTTTAACACGTCTTCTTGAACCCCTTCGATTGAAGTGTATTCGTGCACCACTCCATCGATCTGTACTTCCGTAATCGCATAACCAGGCATGGAAGACAGGAGGATACGCCTTAACGTATTACCTAACGTATGTCCAAACCCTCGTTCGAGCGGCTCTAAGGTAATTCGGGCGCGCGTCGAACTAATATCCTCGACGTCAATCCGCTGGGGTGTCAGTAATTCTGTTGCCGACTGTGACATAGGTCATTTCCTCCGCGTACGGGGCTCCATGGAAAATGAAAGCTCTTCGTCGAAAAAGTTACTTCGAGTAAAGCTCCACGATGAGATTCTCATTGATTTCTGTAGGTAACTCAGATCTATCCGGATGGCGCTTAAATACGCCCTCCATCTTCTCGATATTTACATCAACCCACTCGACGTCGCCTCTCTGCGNCGCTAACTCNATCGCCGATTGTATTCTNAGCTGGCCCTTCGCTTGCTCACGAACGGATATGATGTCATTCGGACTTANCTGATANGACGCAATGTTGACATGATCTCCGTTCACAAGNATCGCTTTATGTGAAACGAGTTGACGAGACTCCGCTCTTGTCGACCCAAAGCCAATGCGGTAGACCACATTATCCAGCCGACTTTCAAGAAGACGCAAAAGATTCTCTCCAGTCGCTCCTTTCTGACCATCGGCTTTCTTGTAATAGTTACGGAATTGCTTTTCGAGCACTCCATACATCCGTCGCACTTTCTGTTTCTCTCGCAATTGAACTGCGTANTCACTCATCCGCTGGCGCCGTGCAGAGCCATGTTGACCTGGAATCGTATCCGCACGACATTTCGAATCGAGAGGNCGTACGCCACTTTTCAAAAATAAATCCGTGCCTTCCCTACGTGACAGTTTGAGCTTGGGTCCGAGATATCTAGCCATCGTTAATTCCTTTCCCTAAACACGTCTTTTCTTTGGCGGACGACAACCGTTGTGAGGAATTGGTGTCACATCGGAAATGCTATTAATTTTCAACCCGGCGCCATTCATCGCACGGATAGCTGACTCGCGACCCGGACCTGGTCCCTTAATGTAAACATCTACACTACTCATGCCGTACGATTCTATTGTCGCCTGCGCAACCCGTTCTGCCGCAACCTGAGCTGCGAACGGCGTACTCTTCCTCGAACCCCGAAACCCGGAACCACCGGCAGTCGCCCAGCCCAGAGCATTACCCTGTCGATCTGTAATCGTGATTATCGTATTGTTAAACGACGCATGCACGTGAGCGATGCCATCGGCGACGGTCCGCTTGCCTTTTCTAACTGGTGGTTCCACCTCAGCCATGCTTATTTCCTTATAAGGCGTTTNGCACCTTTNCGCGTNCGTGCATTCGTACGGGTGCGCTGACCACGCACCGGCAAGCCCCGACGATGTCGAATTCCGCGCGTGCAACCAAGATCCATCAGACGTTTAACATGCATAGACTCTTCTCTTCTCAAGTCGCCTTCGATCGGAAACTTATTGAGCTCATTACGTAGTGCATCCAGATCATTTTCAGAGAGATCCTGGACGCGAACGAAAGGGTCGACTCCCGCATTATCACAAATCTTCTTTGCTGAGCTTCTTCCAATACCGTATATGTACGTCAACGAAATTACCGCGTGACGGTTGTCGGGAATATTTATTCCTGCAATTCGAGCCATCTCTATCCCTGCCTCTGTTTATGCCGGGGTTCGGTCTTGCAAATAACCCGCACGGTGCCNTTTCGACGTACGATCTTACAATCCCTACACATTTTCTTTACTGACGCTCTAACNTTCACGATCTTCGATCCTTTTCAACGAGGGCGCTTTCCGTATCCCTTCAAGTTGGATTTTTCCATCAATTTCGCATATTGGCTCGACATGAGATGTGACTGCACCTGCGACATAAAGTCCATTGCGACAACTACTACAATCAGCATTGCTGTGCCCCCGAGCTGAAAGCTGACATCAAAGAAAACAATCATCAATTCGGGTAGCAGGCACACTGCCGTCACATACAATGCCCCAAAAATCGTTAAGCGCGTCATCACTTCATCAAGATATTTCGCCGTTTGTTGACCAGGTCGTATCCCGGGGACATACGCTCCTTGCCGCTTGAGATTGTCTGCCATGTCCTTCGGGTCGAACTGAATAGCTGTATAGAAGAAACTAAAGAAAATGATCCCAGCCGCAAAGACCAGGATGTACAAAGGCTGTCCCGGAGTTAAGAACAATGAAATATTTTGCAACCAATCCCAACCAGGGTTTTGGCCAAACCATTGCGCAATCGACGTTGGCGCCATTATCAAACTACTAGCAAAAATCGCCGGGATTACTCCTGCCATGTTGATCTTGAGAGGTAGATGGCTCGTCTGTGCTTGGTATAGACGACGACCTTGTTGACGCTTCGCGTAATTGACGGTGATACGACGCTGGCCGCGCTCAATAAATACGACAAAGCCAACAATCAAAAACGCAATGCCTCCGATCAAAAGCAATACGATGATATTGATATCACCTTGTCTCGCTGCCTCGAACGCTTGACCAACTGCTGAGGGAAATCCAGAAACGATCCCAGAGAAAATGAGTAGGGAAATGCCGTTGCCGATTCCGCGTTCAGTGATCTGCTCCCCAAGCCACATGACGAATAATGCGCCCGTCACCAGCGTCGTAATAGANACGAAGTAGAACCCCGGACCCGGACTGAATGCCAGACCTTGTCCAGCCAACGTGCCCGTCAACGCCGTTCCCTGCACAAGACCTATCAATAAAGTCCCATATCGTGTGTATTGAGTGATCTTCCGGCGCCCCGCATCACCTTCTTTACGCAACTGACTTAGCGACGGATACATCATGGTCATCAGATTCATGATGATGCTTGAGGTAATGTATGGCATTGGGCCGAGTGCAAGGATGCTCATCCGCTCAAGCGCCCCACCCGAAAACATGTTGAAAACGTCAAGGATCCCACCCTGATTGGCTTCAAAAAGACTGCGTAATTGATCAGGGTTAATCCCTGGTACCGGAATATGTGTGCCGATTCGATAAACGAGTAATGCAAAAAATACAAAAAACAGGCGGCCGCGCAGCTCAGAGAGGCCTGATTCAACACCCGCTAGTCCTTGTGTAGTCGTTGCCATTATTTCTCGCCGCTAACTCTCGTCCGCGATTGTTCCACCGGCCTTCTCAATGGCCGCTCGGGCACCCCGAGTTACCCAGAGTCCCCTGATCGTCATCGCCCGATGGATCTCTCCAGATAAGAACACACGGGCACGTTTGACGTCTTTCGACAGGACGTTGGCGTCTTTAAGTGATTCGAGAGTGATTTCGTCACCCGTTACTCTGTTAAGTTCCCCGACCCGAACCTCAGCCGTAACCGCTCCAATTCTTGAACGAAATCCAAACCTCGGGACGCGTCGTTGAAGAGGAAGCTGCCCGCCTTCAAACCCGATTCTCACTTTCCCCCCTGAACGCGACTTTTGCCCTTTGTGACCGCGTCCACAGGTTTTCCCCTGCCCGGCCGAAACACCTCGACCGAATCGTTTACGCTGCTTCCGGCTCCCACGAGGAGGATTAATGTCGTTAAGCTTCATTAATCGCCTCCGTCAACCTTAATCAGATAATCAATTTTATTGATCATCCCGCGAACGGAAGCAGTATCTTCAACTTCTACTTCATCACCAATTCGCCTCAAGCCGAGACCAGAGACACACGCCTTATGCTTCTTTAAGCGACCCACGGTACTCTTAACAAGTTTAATTTTTACGCTCTTAACCGCCATGAAGTTACGCCACTAGTTCGTCCATGGTTTTGCCACGTTTCGCAGCGACAACACCCGGTGAGCGCATATTACAAAGGCCTTTATATGTCGCTCGTACAACGTTGATAGGACTCGTCGATCCGTAACATTTTGCTAAGACATTGCGAACACCCACCGCCTCGAGAACCGCGCGCATGGTTGCACCAGCAATCACTCCCGTGCCTTCCGACGCAGGTTGCATGTATATTGTCGATGCACCGTGACGAGCAGTAATCGGATACCAAAGCGTATTTCCGTTCAACTCAATATCGACCATGCCACGACGCGCAGCCTCCATCGCCTTCTGAATGGCTAGCGGGACTTCACGCGCTTTACCACGACCGAATCCGATCCGACCCGCACCATCCCCAACAACCGTCAGTGCGGTAAAACCAAAAATTCGCCCACCTTTAACCACTTTCGCGACTCGGTTAACTTGAATCAGTTTTTCAACAATGCCTTCTTCTTTAATCTCTTCCGAATAGGCCATAGCTAGAACTCCAATCCGCCTTTGCGCGCAGCTGCAGCAAGTGCTTTTACGCGACCATGGTATTTGTATCCAGAACGGTCGAAAGCAACCCGATCGACCCCGACCTCCTTCGCCCTCAACGCAATTAAATCCCCCACTTTACCAGCCGCTTCCACATTTCCAGTGTTATCCCCACGTATACTCGGATCAAGCGTCGACGCTTGAGCAAGAATGCGGTCTCCGTCCGGCGATACAACCTGTGCATACATGTGTTTGGCCGATCGATGCACAGTCAATCTCGTCGCGCGTTTTTCGCGCATTCGCATTCGCCCCTTCCGGGCTCGCCTTATTCGCGATTTTGTTTTTGAATCCATTATTATTTCTTTTTCGCTTCTTTCCTGCGTACACGCTCTCCGGCATACCGAACCCCCTTACCCTTGTAGGGTTCGGGCGGGCGATACGAGCGTATCTCCGCAGACGCCTGGCCAACTAACTGTTTATCAATTCCACTCACCACGATTTCCGTCTGACTGGGAGTCGTGATCTCAAGGCCCTCGGGGATTTCATACTCAACCGGATGAGAAAATCCTAGCTGCATCGTCAATTTGTTGCCTCTTGNCTGCGCACGATATCCCACCCCCAACAATTCCAGTCTCTTTTCCCAACCCTCGTTAACGCCTTGAACCACGTTATTGACTAGCGCTCTAGTGGTCCCCNCCATGGCCCATGCTTCACGTGAACTCGCTTTGAAAATCAATTCATTGTTACTTTGTTCGACTTCGACATTGTCCGCTAAGGGAACCGTCAATTCGCCTTTACTCCCCTTCACCTTTATCCCCGCTTCGGTGACACTAGCCTCAACGCCTTGCGGCAATTCAACTGGACTTTTGGCTACTCGCGACACATAAACCTCTCAAAAAACCGTGCAAAGCACTTCGCCGCCAACACCTTCTCGGCGAGCNGCTTGATCCGTGATGACTCCTTTATTGGTACTCACAATCGCAATGCCCAATCCACCCTTCACTCGGGGTAGGCGCTCGGCGTCTCTATAAATTCGCAATCCCGGACGGCTAATCCGAGCAATTTCTTCGATCACTGGAGTGCCCTCGTGGTATTTAAGCGCAATCGAAAGCTCGGGCTTGACGTCGCTTTCAACATGAAAATCCTTGATGTAGCCCTCGGCCCTAAGCACCTCACAAATCGCAATCTTTAATCTTGAACTCGGCATCGAGACNTTGGCNCGACTAGCGNATTGAGCATTACGAATCCGCGTCAACAAGTCTGCGATAGGGTCTTGTAAACTCACGGCTACCAACTTGCCTTAACTANCCCTGGGANGTCGCCACGCATCGCCGCCTCTCTTAGTTTCGTGCGAGCTAGNCCNAACTTTCGATAGACNNCTCTGGGGCGACCTGTTATTCCACAACGGCGCTGCTGCCGAACCGGACTCGCATTNCGGGGTAATTTTTGTAGCTGTATTTGAGCTTCCCAGTGTTCATCATCCGTCGCCGAACGGTCATTGATAATCNCTTTTAGAGCAGCTCNTTTNTCAGCATATTTAGCAACCNTNNGNGCNCGCTTNTTTTCTCGTTGGATCATTGAAAGCTTCGCCATGATCAGCTCCTAAAAGGGAAATTGAAGGCTTTAAGTAACTCAAGTCCGGCTTCGTCCGTCGCAGCGCTATTTGTGACGGTTACGTCTAGACCGCGGATTTTGTCGATCTGATCGTAATCGATTTCAGGGAAGACAATCTGTTCCGCAATACCCATCGAAAAGTTCCCATGCCCGTCAAACGAATTAGGGTTTAATCCGCGGAAATCCCGCATGCGGGGAATGGCGATACTAATCAGCCGCTCAACAAATTCGTACATGCGCCGACGACGCAGAGTTACTTTACAACCGATCGGATAACCCTCCCGAATCTTGAATCCGGCCTCCGACTTGCGTGCTTTTGTAATTAAAGGCTGTTGNCCAGAGATTCGACTTAGGTCGCTAACCGCACTATCCATGATTTTACGATCCGCAAGAGCTTCGCCGACGCCCATGTTAAGCGTNACCTTCGTCAGACAGGGCACTTGCATGGGCGAGCTATACCCGTATTGCTTCTGTAGTNCAGGACGAATCTCTTGAATNTACTTTTCNTGCAACGTGTTCATCTATTCATCAACCAATCTTCCGTCCGACTTGAAAACTCGAACCTTTTTCCCNTCGTCCGTTCGAATACCGACACGATCAGCCGTATCGGTCGAATCGTTGTATATCGCTAGGTTAGAAAGGTGTATCGGCGCCTCACGATCGACAATACCACCACGCTCCCCAGACTGCGGATTTCCACGTTGATGTTTCTTCACTAAGTTCACCCCAGAAACGACAACACGATCGTTGGCNAATATTTCGACNATCGCCCCTCGTTTACCCTTATCCCGTCCGGCGATGACGATAACCTCATCTTCTTTACGCATTTTCNTCATTNNGTTTACCGTGTCACANCACTTCAGGGGCAAGTGAAATAATTCGCATGAAATGCTCTGTCCGCAGTTCTCTCGTGACGGGNCCAAAAATCCGCGTTCCTATCGGCTGAAGCTGCGGGTTCAACAAAACCGCGGCGTTCTGATCAAAACGAATCACGGAGCCGTCGCCACGTCGTACACCTTTCTTTGTGCGAACAACGACTGCCTCCATTACTTGCCCTTTACTAACTCTGCCTCGCGGGATCGCCTCTTTAACCGTAACCTTAATGACATCCCCAATTCCGGCGTAACGTCGGTGCGAACCACCAAGCACCTTGATGCACTGGACACGCCGGGCNCCACTGTTGTCGGCGATNTCGAGCATTGTTTCTGCCTGAATCATNCCGCATCTNCNCNGATAGCACGCNCGTCAATAGATTCTAGACACCAACTCTTTGTTTTCGANAAAGGTCGNGTTTCAACGACACTGACTACGTCGCCCACCTTGCAATCATTGTTTTCGTCGTGAGCCGAAACCTTAGCCGACCGCCGAATGTATTTCCCGTAGATAGGGTGCTTCACTTGGCGTTCGATCCGAACAACAACAGTTTTGTCCATACCGTCCGAGACCACGACACCAGAAATTACTCGATTCTTGCGCTCGGACATCTCAGACACTTTGCTTCTCCCTGATCAATGTTTTTACCCGCGCGATGTCCCTTTTCGTTTCGCCNANAAGGTGAGTNTGGGGGAGTTGCTCACTTGCNCTTTGCATCCGCAAATTAAAATGCTCCTTTCTCAATTTGACGAGCTCGGTTTNGAGTTCATCTACGTTCTTCTCTCTCAACTCTTCCGTTTTCATCACATTGCCGACCGTCGAACAATCGTCGTTTTAAAAGGAAGCTTAGATGCCGCAAGCGTCAATGCAGCACGTGCGACATCCTCCGGTACTCCTTCCATCTCGTAAAGCACACGACCGGGTTGAATCTGTGCGACCCAATACTCCACTGCACCCTTCCCCTTGCCCTGGCGCACCTCNAGAGGTTTTTTTGTTATTGGCTTATCCGGGAAGACGCGTATCCATATCTTGCCGCCACGTTGNACGTGTCGCGTCATCGCNCGCCGTCCTGCTTCTATCTGTCGTGCCGTCAGNCGACCNCGACCNNTAGCCTTNAGNCCATACTCGCCAAAACTNACCCTGCCNCCACGAANAGCNAGACCTCGATTACGNCCTTTTTGGGTCTTTCTGAANCGTGTCTTCTTGGGTTGAAGCATTAATCAAGTCCTAAGNGCTGACCGCCGGAGAGATGTCCCCAAATTCATNTTCTTCAACTCCAATGATTTCGCCTTTAAAGATCCAGACTTTGACGCCCAAAATGCCATAAGTCGTCTTTGCCTCGGCCGTCGCATAATCAATGTCCGCCCGAAGCGTATGCAGTGGTACACGCCCCTCGAGGTATGACTCCGAACGNGCTATTTCGGCCCCTCCAAGGCGGCCTGCTACTCGAACCTTGATGCCTTTTGCGCCTAATCTCATCGCATTCTGGATTACTCGCCTCATCGCTCGTCTGAATTGAACGCGTCGTTCAAGTTGTTGCGCCACATTCTGAGCAACGAGCAAAGAATCAATCTCTGGCTTCCGAATTTCCTCCACGTTGACNTGTACGGCCATTCCCATCATTCGCGTCAAAATGACACGCAACTTCTCCACATCTTCTCCTTTTTTTCCGATGACGATGCCCGGGCGAGCAGTAAATATGGAGACCCGTGCTGTTTGTGCCGGACGTTCGATCTCGATACGACTTACTGACGCTTGTGACAAGCGCTCTCGGAGAAAAGAGCGCACCTGAAGATCATTCAATAAGTATTCAGCATACGTTTGTTTTTCCGCATACCACACCGACGTGTGTTCCTTAACGATGCCTAACCGCATTCCAGTTGGATTAACTTTTTGTCCCATTCGAATTACCTATCCTTCATCCGTCAGGGTGACGGTGACATGACACGAACGTTTCAGAATCCGATCGGCGCGACCTCGCGCGCGGGGTCGAATTCGCTTCATGGTTGCTCCCGCGTTGACATACGCCTCTGCTACCGTTAGTTCGTCAATGTCCGCCCCCTCGTTATGCTCAGCGTTGTGGATAGCAGATTCGAGCACCTTTCTAACTAATCGCGCGCCCTTTTGAGACGCAAACGTCAACGTACTAAGTGCCTCGTCTACTGATTTGCCACGTATTTGATCGACGACCAAACGCGCTTTCTGGGGCGAAAGCGGAAGCTTTCTCGCGGTTGCGCCTACCAACATCTCGATATCCTCAACGTTGTGCCCTGCGATCACCCGCATGTCCTCTAAAAGTTCGCGTAGGCGCAAACTCGCCCAATTTGTGACCAACCATATCTTCTGAAATAAAAATCGGGATGTGCTGTCGGCCGTTATGTACCGAAATTGTTAAACCAACCATATCGGGCATGACCATCGAGCGTCGCGACCACGTTTTGATCGGCCGTTTGTCATTGGTCTCTTTCGCTTTTTCAACTTTCTTCATTAGATGTAAATCAACAAAAGGCCCTTTACGCAAAGATCGAGGCACTGTTCTATCTCCTTCCGCGCCGACGTACGATGAGCTTATCGGTCCGTTTATTCTTTCGCGTTTTGTATCCTTTGGTCGGCACTCCCGTGGGAGATACCGGATGCCGTCCCCCTGAAGATTTACCTTCGCCACCTCCATGAGGATGATCTACCGGATTCATCGCAACGCCGCGAACTGTCGGGCGTACACCACGCCATCTTTTCGCTCCCGCCTTACCGAACGAACGCAGATTGTGCTCGCCACTTCCTACTTCTCCTATCGTCGCTCGACAATCGGCCAATACACGTCGCATTTCACCCGAGCGCATACGCAGCGTCGCATACGACCCTTCACGTGCGACTAATTGAGCGGAAGAACCAGCGCTCCGCACCATCTGTGCGCCTTTATCGGGTTTGAGCTCGATGCAATGAATGACGCTGCCCAGCGGAATACTTTTCAGAGCCATGGCATTACCCGGACGAACAGGCGCTGAAGCACCAGACATAAGTTCGTCTCCCACCTTCAAGGTCCGCGCAGCAATGATGTAACGGCGCTCGCCGTCGGCGTATTTCAATAAAGCGATATTAGCGGTTCGATTCGGATCGTATTCGAGTCGCTCCACCCACGCTCGAATGCCGTCTTTATTCCTCTTAAAATCAATTTTTCGATAGTGTTGCTTATGCCCACCACCGCGATGGCGGACAGTGATTCGTCCCGCAGAATTACGTCCACCAGTCGCACTTTGGGGCTCGGTAAGTTGTTTGTAAGGAGTGCCCTTATGTAAATCAGGATCCACTACCCGAACCACGAAGCGTCTTCCTGCTGAGGTTGGTTTTGCCTTAACGACTGGCATCAGCTAGCGCCTTCGGTGAAATCAATTTCTTGGCCTTCTGCCACCCGAACGTACGCTTTTTTCCAGTTCTTAGAGCGCGATGGTCCACGAAGAGTACGTTTTATTTTCCCTTTCACATTTAAGGTCGTAACGTTTTCGACCGAAACTTCAAAAATCGTCTCCACCGCACGCTTGATCTCAAACTTTGTGGCATCCGATGCAACCTTGAACGCGTATTGATTTGACCGCTCGCCCATCACGGATACTTTTTCCGAGATGTGCGGCTCGCGAAGCACGTTGTATAGCCGATCGGAATTCATACTAATGTCTCTTCCACATCCTTAAGAGCATCGACGGTCATAAGTACTTTCTCATGACTAATCAAACTGACCGGATCAATACTTTTGATATCCAGAATGCTGACTGCCTTGAGGTTCCGTGCGGCAAGGACAAGCGAACTGTTTAATTGGTGATCCACGATGAGTACGTCTTTAAGATCCATTTCACTCAACTTGTCTACTAACGCCTTTGTTTTATGGGTATCTAGGGTAAATTCTTTCACGACCACCAATCGATCTTGGCGAATCAGTTCAGAAAGGATGCATCGCAGCGCACCCCTATACATCTTGCGATTTACTTTCTGCGAAAAATCCCGTGGTTTCGACGGGAACGCTCGCCCACCTCCGCGCCAAATGGGGCTTCTTATCGAACCCGCTCGCGCTCTACCAGTACCTTTTTGCCGCCAGGGTTTTCTTCCGCCACCACGCACTTCCGCGCGTGTTTTTTGGGAGCTCGAACCGCTCCGTCCTGCCGCCATAAAGGCAGTGACGACTTGGTGAACCAACGCTTCATTGTATTCTCGAGCGAAGGCGACTTCTGAAAGTTCCACCGATTCATCACCCGATAGGAGCGACACATTCACGTTGCGGTCCCCGCGTCTACTTGCTCTTTCGCCGATGGTGGGGCACTTTGAGTAGCGGCTTTAATGCCAGGGATAACAATCACGTCACCACCCACGTAACCCGGTACCGCGCCTTTGACTAAAAGAAACTTCCTTTCAACATCGACCCGGACAACAACAAGATTCTGTGTCGTCACTCGTGCGTCCCCGAGATGCCCAGCCATCTTTTTGCCTTTAAATACTCGGCCCGGCGTCTGACACTGACCGATTGAGCCCGGTGCACGGTGCGAAACGGAATTACCGTGGGTGTTGTCTTGATGACTAAAGTTCCAACGTTTTATGGCTCCAGCGAATCCCTTACCTTTCGAAGTTCCGGTGACATCGACAATTTGGCCCTCAAAGAACTGATCCAATGTCAGCTCCGTACCCACAATCAATTCATCAGTCATATGGTCTACGCGAAATTCCCAAAGCCCTCGACCCGCTTCAATATTTGCCTTTGAGAAATGTCCCGCAAGCGGTCGCGAGACCGAATTATTCTTAGCATTACCGGTGGTAACTTGAATTGCGTTATACCCATCAACTTCCTTCGATTTAACTTGGGCGATGCGGTTCGCTTCAACGCCGATAACGGTCACGGGCGTCGACGTACCCGCGTCGTCAAAAACGCGTGTCATTCCTAGCTTTTGGCCTACTATGCCGGTGGGCATGTTCTACGTATCCTTCTTTCGCAACCGACGCCATGTTGCAAGCGGCCGCTTATCCAGTTGCCCGGATAAACGGCCAAGTCGTTAATCATTAGTCCCCAATCGGGACCCTGTATCTCCCCAACCAGATCTAGCTGTCGGAGAACGATCCTTTCCTCAATTCAAACTGATCTGCACCTCCACTCCAGCCGCAAGATCGAGTCTCATAAGCGCATCAACCGTTTTTTCAGTTGGTTCCAAAATATCAATGAGCCGTTTGTGAGTTCGGATCTCATATTGATCACGCGCATCCTTATCGACGTGTGGAGATATCAGCACCGTAAAACGTTCCTTTCGGGTTGGTAACGGAATAGGCCCAAGCACTTGAGCACCAGTACGTTTAGCTGTATCCACAATTTCTTCCGTCGATACGTCTATTAACCGATGGTCAAACGCCTTCAGGCGTATACGAATGCGTTGGTTTTCAGCCACTTACTTTCCAAATCGCTTTTTTGACGACACTTCTGGGAGACGAAGCATCGGCCCCTCGAACGGACCGCGAATCATACTCGCGTGTCGACTGAGTGTAAACTTCGAAAACCCGCTTTTTTAGCGGGTTACAGAACGGTTAGAGGTAATTTTTTCGGCGGGTGGGATGCGGGGAAATTGATATTTAACTGACGATTTTTGTGACGACGCCTGCGCCGACGGTTCTGCCACCCTCACGTATTGCAAATCGGACTCCTTCATCCATCGCAATTGGACTAATTAGATCCACATCCATGTTGATGTTATCGCCGGGCATGACCATCTCAACATCAGCAGGCAGCTCTACCGCACCGGTGACATCGGTAGTCCGAAAATAGAACTGGGGGCGGTAACCTTTGAAGAACGGTGTATGGCGCCCACCTTCGTCTTTCGATAACACATATACCGTCGCTTTAAATTGCGTATGAGGAGTGATCGAACCCGGTTTTGCCAACACTTGGCCGCGTTCTACTTCCTCACGCTTAGTACCTCGCAACAGAACTCCAATGTTCTCGCCTGCCCGACCTTCGTCAAGTAACTTACGGAACATCTCGACTCCTGTGCACGTCGTCGTCTCAGTGTCCCGGATCCCTACAATCTCGATCTCATCTCCAACATTAACGATTCCACGGTCAACCCGACCCGTTACCACCGTCCCCCGGCCAGATATCGAAAAAACGTCCTCGATTGGCATCAGAAAGGGCTCATCAATAGGTCGATCTGGCTCTGGAATGTATTCATCCAGCGTTTCGACTAGCTGCTTCACACTCTCTGTACCTAGCTCCCCTGCATCTCCGTCCAACGCTTGCAATGCACTGCCAACCACTATCGGCGTGTCCGAAGGAAATTCGTATTGCTCCAGTAACTCTTGGATATCCATGGTTACCAGTTCCACAAACTCCTCACGTTCACCTTCGTCTAGCATGTCTGCCTTGTTCACGTAGACCACAACCCGCGGGACACCTACCTGACGTGCCAATAAAATATGTTCTCGCGTTTGCGGCATCGGACCATCAACCGCTGAAACCACTAAAATGGCTCCGTCCATTTGTGCAGCGCCTGTGATCATGTTCTTTACATAATCCGCATGCCCTGGACAGTCTACGTGAGCGTAGTGGCGATTCGCCGTCTCGTACTCAACATGTGAAGTGGCGATGGTAATCCCGCGCTCACGCTCTTCCGGTGCGTTATCAATCTGGTCAAACTCCTTGACCTCTCCCCCTATCTCGGCAGCACATACCTTGGTCAAGGCAGCCGTCAACGTCGTCTTACCGTGATCAACGTGCCCTATCGTACCCACATTTATATGTGGCTTAGTTCGCTCAAATTTCTCTTTGGCCATTACCTAAAGTCCCTAATTCGCCTTGATGGTGGCAGCGATATTATCTGGCACTTCATCATATCGAGAAAACTCCATGGTGTAAGTTGCCCTTCCTTGCGTCGCCGAGCGGAGGTCCGTTGAATACCCGAACATTTCACCCAAAGGGACGAACGAGCGCACGATACGGCCGGCGGGATTCTCGTCCATCCCCTCGATAATGCCGCGGCGACGGTTGAGATCGCCGACAACATCTCCCATATACTCATCTGGCGTAACAACTTCGACCGCCATAACTGGTTCAAGTAGAACCGGATTGGCACTAAGCGCAGCTTCGCGCATCGCCATTGATCCCGCGATCTTAAACGCCATCTCGGAGGAATCCACGTCATGGAAGGATCCATCGTAAAGCGTGGCTCGAACATTGATTAATGGGTAGCCAGCGATTACGCCATTCTCCAATTGTTCTTGGATCCCCTTATTAACTGCGGGAATGTATTCCTTAGGAATAGCACCACCGGAAATCTTATCGATGAATTCATAATTGTCATCAGCATCCGAAAGCGGTTCAACCCGTATCCATACATGTCCGTATTGGCCCCTGCCTCCCGTTTGACGAACAAACTTACCCTCAGCTTCTACTTCGGCGCGTATCGTCTCGCGATACGCAACCTGGGGTTTTCCAATATTTGCCGCAACACTGAATTCTCTCTTCATCCGCTCAACAATAATGTCGAGATGTAACTCACCCATACCCGCAATGATCGTCTGTCCGGATTCTTCATCAGTGGATACTCTGAACGATGGGTCTTCTTGTGCCAATTTCCCCAATGCAGTGCCCATCTTTTCTTGGTCGGCAACCGACTTCGGCTCAACGGCGACATGAATGACCGGCTCGGGGAACTCCATTCGTTCCAACGTAATTCGATCCACCGCATCACACAATGTGTCACCGGTGGTGACATCTTTAAGACCAATCGCAGCGGCGATATCGCCAGCCCGCACTTCCTTGATCTCATTCCTCGAGTTCGAGTGCATTTGTACCATTCGGCCGACCCGTTCACGCTTGCCCTTAACCGAGTTATAGACCTGATCGCCGGAATTCAAGACTCCGGAGTACACTCGAAAAAACGTCAGGGTTCCAACAAATGGATCCGTTGCAATCTTGAACGCTAATGCAGAAAACGGCGCCTCGTCATTGGACTCTCTAATCCCAGTTGTTCCCTGCTCATCAAGAAGACCCTCAATCGCCTTTACCTCCGTGGGCGCAGGTAAGAAATCGATAACAGCGTCGAGCATCGCTTGTACACCCTTGTTCTTGAACGCGGACCCACATAACGCAGGGACTATTTCGTTAGCTAGGGTCCGAATGCGCAGCCCTTGCTTGATTTCTTCTTCGGCAAGCTCCCCCTCTTCAAGGTACTTATCCATTAGTTCTTCAGAAGCCATGGCAGCCGCTTCCATCATTTGCTCACGCCAGTTATTTGCATCGGAGACCAACTCCTCTGGAATATCCCGCGCTTCGTACGTAAGCCCTTGGTCGGATTCATCCCAGTAAATCGCCTTCATACGAATAAGGTCGACGACTCCTTCGAACTTTTCTTCCGCCCCAATAGCTAGTTGTACCGGAACTGGATTGGACCCAAGCCGTTCTCGAATTTGTTCCACAACCCGAAAAAAGTCTGCGCCAGCCCGATCCATCTTATTGACGAACACCATGCGAGGAACTTCATAACGGTTGGCCTGCCGCCATACGGTTTCCGACTGCGGTTCGACCCCGGAAGTACCACAAAAAACAACGACCGCGCCGTCGAGAACCCGGAGGCTACGCTCTACCTCAATAGTAAAATCAACGTGGCCGGGCGTATCGATAATGTTTATTCGATGTTCTTCATACTGTTGGTTCATTCCACTCCAGAAACAAGTGGTGGCCGCAGACGTAATGGTGATACCGCGCTCTTGTTCTTGTTCCATCCAGTCCATCACGGCTGCCCCGTCATGGACCTCGCCAATCTTATGCGAGAGCCCGGTATAGAAAAGCACACGTTCAGTTGTCGTAGTCTTGCCCGCATCGACGTGAGCGACAATACCGATATTTCTATAACGTCCTATCGACGTACTGCGCGCCATAATTTGCTCCGTTCAACCGTGTTGCTACGTGCTTTCGATTCAAAATCGATAGTGGGAAAAAGCTTTGTTTGCGTCCGCCATACGGTGAGTGTCTTCCCGCTTTCTTACTGATATACCTCGGCCTTCTGCAGCATCTATCAACTCTCCGGCTAGACGTGCAGACATCGATTTCTCACTGCGACTTCGGGCGCTATCGACAAGCCAACGCATAGCCAACGCCGCACGACGAGACGGCCGTACCTCGATTGGAACTTGATACGTTGCACCTCCGACGCGCCGCGATTTAACCTCCACAAAAGGCGCCACCGCGTCCAGAGCTTTTTCAAATACTTCGACAGGATCGTTGTGTTCCCTTGCCTCAATGTGATCAAGAGCTCCATAAACGATTTTTTCGGCAACCGCCTTCTTGCCGCTAACCATCACGTGATTAATGAACTTCGCTACAGTTTGATTGTGGTACTTGGGATCCGGAAGGATTTCCCGTTTTGCCACGATGCGACGTCTTGGCATGAAATTTCTCCTTTTCTTCAGGTTGGCCCGCCACAATCAAATGGACGGCCTTACTCTGGAGTTAGTTATCTGATCTTCTTTGCCCCGTATTTGGAGCGTCCTTGTTTCCTATCGCTAACGCCGGAAGTATCCAGTGTCCCTCGGATAGTGTGATATCGGACTCCGGGCAGGTCTTTAACCCGTCCGCCACGAATAAGTACAACAGAGTGTTCTTGAAGATTGTGACTCTCACCTCCGATGTACGAGTTGACCTCGAATCCATTCGTCAGACGCACCCGACAAACTTTACGCATGGCCGAATTAGGTTTCTTTGGCGTCGTGGTATATACCCTGAGGCATACTCCACGCCGTTGAGGACAACCCTGCAACGCAGGTACGTTAGTCTTAGTCTTCCGGCGTTTCCGCGGCTTNCTAACAAGTTGACTAATTCTGGCCAATTNGTTTCTCCATACGAATTAGTNCGTACCNACAGGTTGGTCGTCTCAAAAGGCGCGCCATTCTAGTAGCACAGCATTTANGGTTCAACTATGACNCCGCGGTCATATGCATTAACGCAGGGAATTCGGATGCCACTATTTTAGGATCCGTCAGCACCCGATAGCGCCTCCGATAACGCTTGTTCAATTTCGTCTGCCGTAGCGCCTTGTTCTCGGGCAACTTCAGCCGCGTTCTTTTCCTCTCGCCTCTGCTTTCTCTCACTGTGGTACGAGAGCCCTGTACCCGCAGGAATTAGTCGTCCAACGACAACATTTTCTTTCAAGCCTCGGAGGTGATCGCGCTTACCAGTCACAGCGGCCTCGGTTAGAACACGCGTCGTTTCTTGGAAGGAAGCCGCCGATATAAAGGACTCAGTCGCGAGCGAGCCCTTCGTAATACCTAGCAGTANTCGCTCAAACTGAATAAGGTCTTTCNNTTCCGCTGCAAGGCGCTCGTTTTCCTCAACTATCCTCACNTATTCGACTTGNTCGCCGCGAATCATTTCTGAATCACCAGNNTCNAAAACTTGAGCNTTGCGNAACATCTGGCGAACAATTACNTCGATGTGNTTGTCATTNATGGTNACNCCCTGAAGTCGATAAACCTCTTGGATCTCATTAATGATGTACTGCGCCAGCGCCACCAAACCTTGGAGTCTGAGAATGTCATGTGGACTTGGAGGACCATCCGACACGATGTCNCCTCTCTCAACCTGCTCTCCTTCAAAAACGGCAATCTGTCGCCATTTCGGTATCAGANTTTCAACGTTATCCCCATCTGCTTTCGTAATAACAAGACGCCGTTTCCCTTTAGTTTCCTTACCAAAACTTACGGTACCGCTGGTTTCCGCAAGAATTGCGGCGTCCTTCGGTTTCCGCGCCTCGAAGAGATCTGCCACACGCGGGAGTCCACCTGTTATATCCCGCGTCTTGGATCCCTCCTGGGGAATCCGCGCGATCACCTCCCCTACTCCGAGTTTCTCGTTAGCGTCNAGACTTAAAACCGAGTTGCTAGGGAGGAAGTAATGTGCCGGAACTTCCGTTCCAGCCAAATTCACGACATTACCTTTCCCATCAACAAGGCTTATTGCTGGACGTAAATCTTTACCCGAAAGCGGTCTATCTATGGGGTCCAACACCGTAATGTTCGTCAGGCCGGTTAGTTCGTCCGTTTGGCGACTTACCGATACCCCTTCTTCCATTTCTTCGAACACGACCTTTCCCGACACCTCCGTAACAATTGGATGCGTATGTGGATCCCACTGCGCAATCATTTGTCCAGAGTCAACATTGTCGCCGTCTCGAACAGAAATAACGGCGCCGTACGGTAATTTATATCGCTCCCGCTCTCTCCCATGATCGTCCGCGATGGCAATTTCACCCGACCGCGAGACCGCAACCAGTTCTCCCGAATCACGATCGACCGTCTTGAGGTTTTGAAGCCGTACGGTGCCACCATGCTTAACCTGGACATTGTCCACGGCAGATGCGCGAGAAGCGGCCCCTCCAATGTGGAAGGTTCGCATCGTTAACTGGGTNCCAGGTTCTCCAATGGACTGGGCCGCGATAACGCCAACCGCTTCTCCAGTATTAACAAGATGGCCGCGCGCCAAGTCCCTGCCATAACACGCTGAACACACTCCATAACGCGTTTCACAGGTAATCGGTGATCGTACAAATAGTTCGTCGATCCCCATCTCGTCCAAACGTTCGACCCAGCTTTCATCGAGCATCGTGCCCGCCGGAATCAGCANCGTTTTGCCATTTCCGTCGTAAACATCTCGTGAAACGTTTCTTCCCAAAACTCGCGCCGAAAGCGTTTGGACGACATCGCCTCCCTCAATTAATGCTGAAATGTGTAACCCTTCCTGCGTACCGCAATCATCTGCGGTAACTACTAAGTCTTGAGAGACGTCGACAAGCCGCCGCGTTAGATACCCGGAGTTTGCGGTTTTTAACGCTGTATCCGCCAGACCTTTGCGCGCGCCATGGGTCGAAATAAAGTATTCGTTCACAGAAAGACCTTCGCGAAAATTGGCCACTATCGGCGTTTCGATGATGCTGCCGTCAGGCCGCGTCATGAGTCCCCGCATACCAGCTAATTGACGGATCTGAGTCGGGGACCCGCGCGCTCCAGAATCTGAATAGATATAGACCGAATTAAACGAATCCTGGTCAACTTCCTCGCCCTCTCGATCAATTACCCGCTCGGTTGAAAGTCCATCCATCATGGATCGAGAAACCAATTCACTGGCTCTCGACCAAATATCGACTGCTTTGTTGTATTTCTCTCCAGCAGTTACCAACCCCGACGCATATTGAGACTCAATATCTTTAATCTCGGTTTGCGCATTTTCGATGATTTCGGACTTATCTTGTGGAATCACAAAGTCTTCTACGCCGATTGAAGATCCAGAGGNAGTTGAAAATCTGAAGCCCGTATACATCANCTGATCAGCGAAAATTACTGTTTCTTTCAACCCCACGTTGCGGTAACACGAGTCGATCAGGCCNGAAATTGCTTTCTTGGTCATCGGCCTATTAATTAGGCCAAAAGGCATCTGTTTCGGCACGATTTCGTATAGAAGCGCTCGGCCAACGGTGGTGTCAACAACGGCAGTTGTAGAACCACCGACCTCGTCCTCTTCCGATATTCGTAGTCTAATTTTCGCGTGCAGATCCACAGAACCAGANTGATAGGCACGATGAACCTCATCGAGGTCGGCAAATGCCATACCCTCGCCCGACACATTAACCTTTTCGCGTGTCATGAAATATAAACCCAACACCACGTCTTGGTTAGGCACGATGATGGGCTCTCCGCTCGCTGGGGAAAGAATATTGTTGGTGGACATCATCAATGCACGNCACTCCAACTGAGCTTCGAACGTTAGCGGTACATGCACCGCCATCTGATCNCCGTCAAAGTCAGCGTTATACGCCACACACACCAAGGGATGCAGCTGAATGGCTTTTCCCTCTACAAGTACCGGTTCAAATGCTTGAATACCTAAACGGTGGAGAGTNGGCGCACGGTTGAGCATCACCGGATGCTCGCGGATGACGTCCGCAAGAATGTCCCAAACTTCTGNGGTCTCTCGTTCAACCATCTTTTTCGCGGCTTTTATGGTCGTTGCAAGGCCGAGAGCTTCCAGCTTGCCAAAAATGAAAGGTTTAAATAATTCCAAAGCCATCTTTTTCGGCAGCCCACATTGGTGCAACTTTAGAGTTGGCCCAACGACAATTACCGATCGCCCTGAATAATCTACTCGTTTGCCGAGCAAATTCTGCCGGAATCTCCCTTGCTTGCCCTTGATCATATCCGCAAGTGATTTAAGGGGGCGTCGATTGGAACCAGTAATCGCTCTACCGCGTCTACCATTGTCCAAGAGTGCGTCAGTTGACTCCTGAAGCATTCTTTTCTCATTACGGACAATGATGTCTGGAGCGTTGAGNTCTAGCAGTCGCTTCAGTCGATTATTTCGATTAATCACCCTCCGATACAGATCATTTAAATCGGAAGTTGCAAACCTGCCACCATCCAATGGCACAAGCGGCCGCAAATCCGGCGGCAGGATGGGGAGTACCGTCAAAATCATCCATTCTGGCTTGTTGCCCGAGTTAACAAACGCCTCGACAAGTTTCAATCTCTTCGACAGCTTCTTGATCTTCGTTTCGGAATTTGTCGCGGGTATCTCTTCGCGAAGACGCGCCATTTCTTCTTGTANATCAAGGTCCACAAGTAGCTGTTGAACCGCCTCAGCTCCCATCTTCGCTACAAATTCATCACCGTACTCCTCCATTGCGGCGTAATACTCTTCGTCATTGAGCAACTGCCCCANCTCCAGATCGGTCAGACCCGGGTCGATCACAACGAACGATTCAAAGTACAGAACGCGCTCGATATCCCGTAACGTCATATCCAGCAACAAACCTATTCGAGACGGAAGAGATTTAAGAAACCATATATGTGCGACCGGACTGGCAAGTTCCACGTGACCCATGCGTTCCCTACGAACTTTCGTAAGGGTTACTTCAACTCCACACTTTTCACAGATTACGCCTCGATGCTTGAGGCGCTTGTATTTACCGCAGAGGCATTCGTAATCCTTGACAGGACCAAAAATACGGGCGCAAAAAAGTCCATCACGTTCTGGTTTGAACGTCCGGTAATTAATCGTTTCCGGTTTTTTTACCTCGCCGAACGACCACGATCGGATCAAGTCTGGTGCAGCCAACCCGATCCGGAGCGAGTCGAATTCGTCCGTCGGACCATTTTGCTTTAAAAGATTGAGCAGATCTCTCATAAGTTTGAATCCTCTACGCTTATTCGCTTTGCAGTTCGATATCGATGGCTAACGACCTAATCTCTTTTACCAGTACATTAAAACTTTCAGGCATTCCTGGTTCCATTTGAAAATCGTTATCTACAATGTTTTTGTACATCTTAGTCCGACCAGCGACATCGTCTGATTTCACTGTGAGCATTTCTTGCAGCGTATAGGCTGCGCCATACGCTTCGAGAGCCCACACCTCCATCTCTCCGAACCGTTGTCCACCGAACTGCGCCTTTCCGCCGAGCGGTTGCTGCGTAACAAGACTGTACGATCCTGTTGAGCGCGCATGCATTTTGTCATCTATCAAGTGATTCAATTTCAACATATACATGTAGCCAATGGTCACGGGCCGCGCGAAAGGTTCTCCGCTACGACCATCGTACAGCGTCGTCTGACCATTGACCGGCAACCCCGCCAACTCGAGCATTTTCTTAATGCCATCTTCTTTTGCGCCGTCAAATACTGGGGTCGCGATCGGCATTCCATCCGTTAAATTACCGGCGAGTTCCATCACTTCCTCATCAGACATTTTCTCAAGTTCAACGTTTCTACCGTCAAGCTCGTTGTATACAGTCGAAAGAAGTTTGCGAAATTCGGCCACCTTAGATTTGACCTCTAGCATCGCCCCAATCTTTTCGCCAATGCCTTTTGCTGCCCACCCGAGGTGCGCTTCTAGTACCTGACCAACATTCATCCGACTGGGGACACCGAGGGGATTGAGAACGATATCAACCGGCTCGCCATTGGCGTCAAATGGCATGTCTTCTACTGGCATGATCACAGAAATAACGCCCTTATTCCCATGCCGTCCAGCCATCTTGTCACCAGGCTGTATTCGTCTTTTTATAGCCAAGTAAACCTTGACGTATTTGAGAACGCCAGGGGCGAGATCATCTCCGCCTTCCAGCTTGGACTTCTTGTCCTCGTACACCGCATCGAGCGCTTCGCGCCTGGCCTTTAGTTGGGTTTCAGCCGAGTCAAGTTGATCATTAAGGCTTTCCTCAGACATCCGAATCTCAAACCAACTTTCAGGCGCTAAATCAGCTAGAAACTTTGAATCTATTTTGGCTCCTTTCGACAAACCAGGGGCTCTGGCTACTACTTTCCCCGTTAGTGCGGACTTCAGTCGTTGGTACGTTGCCGCTTCGACTATTCTGTACTCGTCGTCTAGATCCTTTCGAATATCACCAAGCTCAGTCTCTTCAATCGATCGCGCCCGAGCATCCTTCTCGACTCCATCTCGCGTGAAAATTCTTACGTCAATGATGGTCCCTTTAACTCCCGTAGGAACTCGTGACGAGGTGTCCTTTACGTCCGAAGCTTTCTCCCCAAATATCGCTCGAAGAAGCTTCTCTTCCGGAGTGAGCTGTGTCTCACCCTTCGGAGTCACCTTGCCTACCAGAATATCGCCTGCCACCACTTCTGCCCCTACGTACACGATGCCCGATTCATCAAGTTTGGATAATGCGGACTCTCCGACGTTGGGAATATCGGCAGTTATTTCTTCCGGCCCTAACTTCGTATCTCTAGCGATACAAGTAAGCTCTTGGATGTGAACACTGGTGAAACGATCTTCCTGAACGACGCGTTCAGATACGAGAATTGAATCCTCATAGTTATATCCATTCCACGGCATGAAGGCGATACGGATGTTTTGGCCCAACGCCAACTCACCCATATCGACGGATGGACCGTCCGCGAGAATGTCCCCTCGAGCAATTACGTCTCCCTTTTTGACGAGCGGACTCTGATTGATACAAGTACTCTGATTAGATCGAGTGAATTTGGTTAGATTGTAAATATCCACGCCAGCCTCACCGGCTTCGGTTTCCGCATCCGCGACGCGAATAACGACTCGTGATGCATCGACGGAATCGACGGTTCCACCGCGTTCCGCAATTACGCATACCCCTGAGTCGCGGGCAACATGGCGTTCCATCCCGGTACCCACGAGCGGTTTCTCCGACCGAATAGTTGGCACCGCTTGCCGTTGCATATTCGAGCCCATTAAGGCTCTGTTAGCGTCATCGTGCTCTAAGAATGGAATGAGCGCAGCAGCAACTGACACCACTTGCTTGGGAGATACGTCCATGTAATTGACGTTATCGCGCGACGTTTTCGTAAACTCGTTCTGATGCCTGACATCGACAAGTTCGGAAACGAACTTTCCTGCCTTATCCGTTTCAGAACTTGCCTGAGCTATTACGTATTCTGCTTCATCAATCGCAGAAAGATACTCGACTTGGTTCGTTACCTTTCCTTTAACAACTTTCCGATAAGGAGTCTCCAAAAATCCATATTCGTTGGTACGCGAGTACACTGCGAGACTGTTTATCAACCCGATATTAGGGCCTTCCGGCGTCTCGATCGGACAAACGCGTCCGTAATGAGTGGGGTGAACATCCCGGACTTCAAATCCCGCCCTTTCGCGAGTCAGACCACCTGGCCCAAGAGCAGATACTCTGCGTTTATGGGTTACCTCGGACAATGGATTTGCCTGGTCCATGAACTGCGAAAGTTGACTTGAACCGAAAAATTCTTTGATTGCGGCAGCAACGGGCTTGGCGTTAATCATATCCTGAGGCATCAGTCCCTCGCTCTCCGCGAGAGAGAGNCTTTCTTTAACNGCACGCTCGACTCTAATTANTCCAACCCGGAACTGATTTTCAGTCATTTCTCCCACGGACTTNACCCGCCGATTTCCCAGGTGATCGATATCGTCGACCGATCCTTTGCCATTCCTTATTCCCACCAACGTCTTNAGAACATCAANGATGTCNGTCTTGTCGAGAACTCCTTCTCCNACTATNTCGTCTCTCCCTANACGACGATTGAATTTCATACGGCCTACGGACGANAGGTCNTAACGCTCTGTCGAGAAAAATAGGTTCTGAAATAAATTTTCTGCNGNTTCCTTCGTNGGCGGNTCGCCCGGTCGCATCATGCGATAAATTTCAACTAANGCTTCCAAACGGTTACTGGTCGGATCCGNCGAAAGTGTGTCTGCAATNTATGNCCCNCAATCCANATCATTCGTATAAATNGTTTCTANCGTANCCGCATCNTTNNCCNTGATGCTCGCCAGAATTTCNTCGTCAATCTCGGTATTACTGGACACCAGAATTTCCCCGGTTTCCTTGTCAACTACATCCTTAGCCGTCGTTCGACCAAGTAGGTACTCAACCGGAACGTCCAGGCGCCTCAACCCAGATTTCTCTAGCAGACGGACGTGTCTCGCGGTAATTCGACGTCCTTCTTCCGCGATTACCTCTCCCTTCTTGTCTTTGATATCGAACGTCGCGACATCTCCCCTCATTCTNTCGGGGATCAAGTCCATCGACACAGTACCGTCCGCCTTNAAGTGGAAAACATTGNTTTCGAAAAACATTTCTAGAATGTCTTCATTACTGAAATCTAACGCGTGGAGAATNATCGTTGCTGGCAATTTCCGACGCCGATCAATTCGCGCAAATACNNGGTCCTTTGGNTCAAACTCAAAGTCAAGCCAAGAGCCNCGGTAAGGNATCACTCGTGCCGAATACAGCAACTTNCCGGACGAGTGTGTTTTNCCCTTGTCGTGGTCGAAGAAAACTCCAGGCGANCGATGTAGTTGAGAAACCACCACCCTCTCCGTTCCGTTGATCACAAACGTTCCATTGGAGGTCATAAGGGGCATTTCCCCCATGTAGACTTCTTGTTCCTTGACGTCCTTCACTGCCTTATTCGACGACTCCCGATCGTAAATAATTAGCCGCACCTTGACCCGCAAGGGTGCCGCATAACTAATCCCTCGCAGCACGCTTTCCTTGACATCAAATACCGGTTTACCCAATCGATANTCGACGTATTCGAGCGCGGCATTACCCGAATAGCTGATGATCGGAAACACCGATCGAAACGCCGCATGCAGACCGACATCCTCCAACGATTTGGCCGCTATCCCGTCTTGTAGAAATCTGGCGTAGGAATCCGTCTGAATGGACAACAAGTAAGGTATGTCCATAGGCTCCGGTAAGTGGCCNAAGTCTTTACGGATTCGCTTTCTCTCAGTGAAGCTGTAAGCCATTCGATTCTCCGTTATTCAAGATACGCAACGCCGCCACCGCCAATGAATACTCNGTTGACCGCGTTAGCTCTTTCTNCAACTGCATCATCACAACCCTAACTAAGCTCTACGGTTGCACCTGCCTCTTCCAATTTTCCTTTAATCTCGTCCGCTTCTTCCTTGCTGACCGCTTCCTTNATGGTGGACGGTGCGTCGTCAACCAGGCCTTTGGCCTCCTTAAGGCCAAGGCCNGTCGCTGTGCGCACAGCTTTAATGACGTTGACCTTTTTCTCACCCGCACTGCTCAGCGTGACATTGAACTCGGTCTGTTCCTCAACCACCGTGCCATCGTCACTACCTCCTGCAGCAGTTGGGGCAGGCGCAACCGCCGCGGCTGCGGAAACACCAAATTTCTCTTCCATCGCCTGAACGAGTTCGACTACTTCCATAACGCTCATTTCAGCGATCGCGTCGAGAACGTCATCTTTAGACAGGGCCATTTCAAAATCTCCTGATTACGTTAGTTCAATCTATCCATTTACCTAGGATGCGGCTCTNTTCTGTTCTCCCAATGCGGCGAGGGTNCTCACCAACTTTCCGGGAANTTCATTCGCCGTCCTAGCAAGTTTCGTGATAGGTGCTAACAATAAGCCCAGTACCATCGTTATGGCTTCTTCTNGATTAGGCAAACTGGCCACNCGATCTAATTGATCNGAANCGAGCAAGTCGCCTCCAANGGAGATCGCTTTGANGTCCAATGCTTCGCAATCCTTGCCGTAATCACGCAACAAGCGCGCCGCAGCTCCAGGTTCACTATAAGAAAAAGCGACTAGCGTTGGTCCCGTCAAAGCATCTTTCAGGCATTCGTAAGGAGTACCGTCAATAGCGCGTTTAGCCAAAGTGTTACGGACCACCCTCAGGTAGATACCCGAAGTGCGAGCTCTCGAACGTAGCTCCGTCATTTCGGCCACGGTCAATCCGCGATAATCTGCGAGGATCGCTGANAGCGCCGAATCGGCAGCTTCGTTAACTTCGTTAACGATCGTCTGCTTATCCTCNAGCCTCAATCCCACAACACTCTCCTGNACTTACGTACCTTTCGGTTCGCGTTAACAACAAACCACATCGTCACACTAACGGTACGCCCAGCGTTCATTCNGGACTCACCGTCTGCACGGGTTGTCTGCGACAATTAAAACCGTANCGTGACTCCGCTAANTCCCTCGAAGGGGATTCGAGCATNGAGTCCCANCTATCGGTTACCCGTGGTCTAAGACCACCACCCGCCGTAGCAGGCTGTAATGCGCCATTTTCTCGGCGGCTGTCGAACCCGCTANCCACGGGATGACTTATGTGCCTCTCGCACATGGANCCGTATNTCACGCCTCNATCGACGCCTCGTCGATTANAAGTCCCGGACCCATCGTTGACGACAGCGTGATCTTCTTGAGNAACACGCCTTTCGCNGATGCCGGTTTCGCTTTTCTAAGATCCGANATCAGCGCTTCGATATTCTCNTTGATCTGTAACGGATCAAATCCCAGTTTGCCCACNCTTCCGTGGACAATACCACCGCGGTCTGCCCGAAATTGAATCTGACCCGACTTCGCGTTGGAAACGGCGGTGGCCACATCAGCNGTAACGGTCCCCGTTTTNGGATTAGGCATTAGACCACGGGGACCCAGCACTTTGCCNAATTGCCCNACCAATCTCATCGAATCGGGCGTNGCTATNAGCACATCGAANTCCAACTCGCCTTTCTTTATCTCCTCAGCCAGGTCTTCAAAGCCNACGATATCAGCACCCGCTTCCTGGGCTTNNTCAGCGTTAGCTCCTTNCGCNAAAACAGCTACTCGAATCTCTTTGCCAGATCCGTGNGGAAGACTNGTTGCTCCACGCACTGTTTGATCCGATTTTTTCGGATCTATACNCAGATTTACCGAAATATCGAGGGACTCGTTGAATTTAGATCCCGAGATTTCATTNAGCAATNCCACNGCTTCGCCAATCGGATACGCACGCTCGTAATCAACNTTTTCTTCAATAATTTTTCTNNGCCGAGTCATCTTGGCCATTAGACAGCTTCTACCTCAATTCCAGCACTGCGGGCGCTTCCCGCAATCGTTCGAACCGCCGCATCCATGTCTGCCGCAGTCAAATCCGGTTCTTTNAAACGAGCAATTTCCTCCAACTGCTCACGGGTTACTTTTCCTACCTTNTCGGTATTTGGTGTACCACTCCCCTTGTCAACTGCAGCAGCCTTACGNAGTAGAACTGATGCAGGCGGCGTTTTAGTAANAAACGTAAAGCTACGNTCCGAATAAACAGTAATAACTACCGGAATCGGCATTCCGGACTCAACGTTTTGTGTTTCTGCGTTAAAGGCCTTACAGAAGTCCATGATGTTNACTCCATGTTGGCCTAGCGNCGGNCCNACGGGNGGACTCGGGTTGGCCTGCGCCGCNGGNACTTGCAACTTAANATATGNCTCTACTTTCTTNGCCATNATTTAAATACGTCGCCCACGGAAACAGCGTCGAGATTTTGGTATCGAACCTTCAACGNTGACCATGTTAGTCAACCTTTNTCAACCTGAGAAAAATCNAGTTCTACANNAGTCGATCGACCNAAAATNGTTANNGCAANAACCAACCTGCTCTTNTCGTAGTTNACCTCCTCAACAACCCCATTGAAGTCATTGAACGGCCCATCAANAACCCGNANAAGTTCGCCCGGTTCAAANACNATTTTTGGCATCGCNCGATCNGNGCCCNATTCAACACGATCGAGAATTGCGCNGGCTTCNGCNTCGCTGANNGGCGCCGGTTGNTCAGCNTTGCCNCCAATGAATCCCATCACGCGAGGAGTCTCCTTGACCAAGTGCCACGTGTCGTCGTTTAAATCCATTTCGACCAACACGTAACCAGGAAAGAATTTTCTTTCGCTCCGTCTTTTCTGNCCCGCNCGCATTTCNACNACTTCNTCAGTTGGAACCAACACTTTGCCGAAGTGCTCCTGTAGATCCGAAAGTTCAATCCGCTCACCTAGTGANCGNGCTACATTTTTTTCGAAGCCCGAATATGCGTGCACGACGTACCAATGTTTTGTCATCACACTATCCAATGATCGATTTCACGACCCACGAAAGAAAAGAATCCAAGCCCCATAAAATAAGCGAAAATAGAATCATCAAGAGAATCACGATGGCTGTGGTCTGTATTGTNTCTTGGCGAGTTGGCCAAACNACTCTCCGAATTTCTAACCGGGCTTCGCGCGCTGTTTCCCAAAGTCTCTTTCCTTTTTCGGTTTGTAGGGCAATAAGGCCAGCAAAAACTGCCACCGAAACTAACGCTAGCGCCCGTATAAGGACATTAATTTCGTCGCTGTAGTACCAATTAGCCCAAATGCCACACGCAACAAGGGAAGTGACAACGANCCATTTGATGAGATCGAATGNCCCGCGTTCGTTGATTAATTCAGTCTTCGAGCTCACTTCGCCTCTGTTATTGTCTGGCAGGCCAGGAGGGAATCGAACCCCCAACCTGCGGTTTTGGAGACCGCTGCTCTACCAAATTGAGCTACTGGCCTAGCTATATTTCCCGTTATAAAAATTTAACTGACGATTTTTGTGACGACGCCTGCGCCGACGGTTCTGCCACCCTCACGTATTGCAAATCGGACTCCTTCATCCATCGCAATTGG
>PBGU01000024.1 GCA_002719135.1 Gammaproteobacteria bacterium | reverse complement strand
CGAGTGCAACTCATACACATTGCCGAAAATTACGACATCCCAATCGTTGAGGATAACTGTTACGGCGACGTCCACTTCGATGGCGACAAGCCGAGCGCACTCTACGCCCTGTCCGACTACGCGAAGATCATCTACTTATGCTCACTTTCAAAGATTTTAGCGCCGGGTCTCAGGCTCGGGTACTTACTGGCGCGCCCCCCTATATTCGATCAAATTCTTGAGCGGCGACACGATGCAGGCGGGAATTATCTGGCAGCAGCCATCGTTGCAGAGCTCTACCGAGACGGAGTCTGGTCATTAACAGACCATCTGAACGAATCGCTTCGCGTCAAGAAAAATCTTGTCGTCAACGGGCTTGCCAATGAACTTCACGATATCTGTGCCTGGTCGGACCCAGCCGGCGGGCTGTTCGTATGGTTACGTTATCCTGAAGACGTCGACCAAAAAAAACTTGCCGAACTCGCGGCGGCACGCAACGTTCACTTTGCCCCGGGCGCAAATTTTCACATTACCAACGACAACCGCCCTTACCTTCGATTGGCCTTCGGGCACGTCCTGGATCAAGACATTCGCGAAGGCATCCCGCTGCTTGCCCAATCCATTCGCGAAGCACGCACCAGCAACGCCCCCAAGGAATTTAGCAATCTCTACGACTAAACAAACACTTGCTCTTGATCGTCAATAACCATCCTCAGGGTCTTCGGTTAGATCCTCTTCCTCGGGCTCTTCCCAAGAAACAACTTCACCGGCAAGACGCCAAGTCGACTCCTCGCGCCGTAAGAAAACGAAAAATGCCCGTTCTTCCTGGGCATAGACTTCAACGCAAACCAGTGCATCGTTCATTGTCATTCCTGCACGGGATAACGAAACGACCGGTTTTCTAGTCCGCAAATACAACCTCCGCGGGTGACCACTCGCCGTTGTCACTCGGTCTCCAAATTCTGACAAGTCAAAATCGTTCGATTGTTCGTCATTCGCGTTAAGAAATGCATCGAAAAGCCCCAGCGGTAACGCCAGACTGGTCTGCCCATCGGTACGGCAGTCCGATGGACGACTCACAATCGATAAGTCGCCCATAGGCAGAACGAAGCCGGTCAATAGCTTACGCATAACGTCGCGTTCAACCGGCGGGCGTTGAGGCTCGCATCCATTGATGTGGCCGATAAGAGCCAACCAGACAAGGTTTCTCGAGGCTACCAACTTCGAGTTGGGCACGCTCCGTCAGGCCGTTGTCGTCGCCAGTCGGATCACGTGGGCATAACTTGGTTGTAGATCCATCGCTGTCCCGTGACCCCCTTCCATCAATATACGATGCGCCCGACGCAACCGATAACAGGGGCATGAAACCAAAAGATGGTGTTCGAGGTGATAGTTCACCCAGTACGGGGCGATAACCATTCGTTCGAGCCAACTTGCGTGGGTGGTGCGTGTATTGCGCAATCGATCGTCGTTGTCGACAACGCACGCGTGCTCGCCGATATTTCGTAGTCTAGATATAAACAAAAGCCACGTCATCGACGGCAATAGCCAAAGCAAAAAGTAGAGATACCAACCCCCGTATGCCGCAAATCCAGCCAAAAACGCCATATTAATCAAGAGATTTGGCCCAAGCCGGTATGCCGCCCGATTGAACCTTACGGATATCGGCCCCCCAGCCGGACGGAACGCGGAAACAACAATTGCTTTTCGTTGCTTCCATCCCGTCTGACCCGAAAGGTCACGCCAAACTTTCCGGCGAAAGCTCATCTTCGTGATTGGAAAAGGCGCTGACAAAACAAGATCCGGATCGCCTTGTTGTTGGGTATGCTTATGGTGCTCCAAATGCGATTTGCGGTAACCGTATACCGATGCTCCAAAAAGTGGCCTATTGAGTATCCACTCAGAAACCCAATCGTTTAGTGCCCGGTTCGAATACAACAAATGATGTGCTCCTTCGTGATTGAGCACCGTCAAGCCCAATTGCCGAGTCCCCACGATCAACACACCGACGGCAACGACAACTGGATTTGTCCATAACGCACATACGGCCCACGTCGCGAATATGACACCCCAACAATGCACCAAGAGCCAGGTTGCATGCCAATTCGAGCGTTTCCTTAACGCCCTAATTTGATCTCGCGAAAAATAATTCGTTGTTTTCTGCCTCAACGTTGTTCCCATATCGAGTGTTTTGTCACGCAGCTCGGACCGTTCCGGCCTCCAACAAGCCTTCGATCCTTTCTGACGAATACCCCAGTTCCTCTAGGAGAGTAACGGTCCCTCCGCCAACGCCACCGGTCCCCGGATACGAGCCGTCCTGGTCAAATTCGACCATCGGACCATTCCGTAGATATTCGCCCCACTCTGGATGCGTCGCTGGCACCGCTAGATTTTCTACTAGACAGTGCTCGTTCCGAAGGAAAAACGCCTGAGGGAGCAATCCATCAGCGCGTACACACCCGAGACCAAGCGACCCGAGTTCTTGCTCCCAATGGTCAGCGGTTTCGCTAAGAAAAATTGTCTCCAGTCTATTCGACACATCGAACTGCAATTCAATACCCAGTGCCTGTGCCAGAGTCGCTTTCTCCGTCTCGCTGATCACGCCCAGAAATACCCATCCTTCGCGACACGCATACAATCGGTATAGCGGACCAACTCCATAGCCTTCGGAATCAATTGGGGGTCGCTCCGGTTTTTCTGGGAAACTTAAAAAATCATCCCAGTTTGCATAGGCGTTAGCCCCAAACATATCCACATAGATTTTTTGTCCTTTACCACTCGCTCGTCGGGCAGCAAGACCGAGAACCGCCGTCGTCGCGACCACCATTGACGTATTGGGGTCTGGATTCACCTCATTGGCGCGCAAAAGCTTCCGGGCCATTTCNCGCAATTCAGGTAANTCCATNNNTNTATTCGGATCCGGAAGTCCACCAATTTGCCACACCACGCCACCCATCGCCGCNCCGGGTATTGGATGCGTGGAGGGCCGTTTTGAACCGGGNCCCCGCGGTCCGTAGCCATTCGCAGANACGTAGANGAGACNAGGGTTCAGCGCCGCAAGGTCGTCGTANCCGATNCCCAATTTTTCNGGAACGCCCATGCGNTAGTTGTGNATCCAAATATCCGCTTTCTTCGCAAGCGATTGNGCGATTCGTTGACCGTNATCGGTCTTTAGATCNAGGCAGATACTNTCCTTNCCGGTATTGCACTTTGAAGCNCCGAACCCGTGAAACATGGAGCGAAACGGATCACCTCCAATCGGTTCTATCTTGATAACGCGGGCACCCATATCGGCTAAGGTTGCCGCACCCAAAGGGGCCGCGATAATCGTCGCGCTCTCGACAACGGTAATTCCTTCAAGCGGTCGCGCGACCGGCGCTTGTATCTTCGCTACACGAACCTGCCGTGCACCCAACTGATCGAAATCATCCGGTTTAGCTTGACCCCCGACTTCACCTGGCGTTTCCGTCAAATCCGCCAACAAGCCCAATTGCACCACGCCGTCTTTTTCCACCACGTGCCCGTTGCGAGTCGCATCCGGGTCCTTCAGTGCGTCTTGTGTCGACTGATATGGATGAGCAACCACCCCGCCGTCTGCAACGTAATGTTCCATCCACTCGTCCAACGTTCGCGTTTGCATGTGTTCAAGCATTTGATCCCGAAACAACTCCAACGTCTCACGATCCCAAGTGGGAACCGGGGATCTAAACTGNTCCTGAGCCAGGATTTCTTCAAACCCGCTTGNNTTCANGAAATTNTCAAGTAGATGCGGCAACAGATTNCCNAGTTGNAGCCATCGTCCGTCCTTCGTCCGNACCGGGTGGTAGTTTAGCGTTGGCATCGATCGGGAACGGTCCCGNGCAACTTNGGGCCGTTCAAGTACGCCTCNGTCTTGCAGTTGTTCCATCGACATNATGCCCATCTCATACGGCATCATGCCNCGNAACATTGACGTCTCAAACTGTGNGCCNTTNCCAGTCCGTTCGCGACANTCCAACGCAGCGATGACGGCCGCNGCAANGCTNTGNGATGTCGCNTGGGTTCCNACCTGTAACGCNGAATAGTTCGGNCCNCTGCGATCAGCNACCCCTTCGAATCCCAACATTCGCCCCGATTTNGCCGCTACNACACCTTCGTAACCGGGCAAATGNGCGTACGGACCGCGTTCGCCAAATCCTGTAACNACCCCGTAGACCAGATCTGGTCGTACCTTCGTCAATTCCGAACCGCCTAATCCGAGGGCCTCACGTTTAGNGCTCNTNAGNGTCGTNATAACNCCATCCGCNGTCGTCACAATAAGTTCACGNACTCGCNCGACGTCNTCGGNGTTGGCTAAATCGGCTGTAACAATCCGTTTNCCGCGTCGCCAAAGGCGNCTCGCTGGCATTGAATCAAATCGATCGCCCTCNGGCGGATCCACCTTAATCACTTCAGCCCCAAAATCNGCCAGCACCATCCCNGCTAANCCGGTGACCGGACCGAGACCGAGTTCGACGATNCGATAGGCTTCCAGCGGTTTCATTGATANCGATCTCCTAAATAGNGCCAGCCACACCTCTGCGGACTCTGAATCGACCCNTCGTACCAACAAGTTGATNGNNGNCNNGAATTCCNNCNCGTCTCGAGAGTTCACCNTGTGAAATCAATACCCNANACCCNNTTCGTCGATCCCTCTCATCGCTTCAATAAACGTANGTCNCGACCGCAGTCGAAACCTTAATAGCAACAGGCGACAAGCNCGGTAACGGCNTANGGTTTAACCGTAAACTCGATCGATCCAAGNNCNCCGTAGTCCGCGCGATACGCNCCNGGCANNGCCGGATGGATCCCTCCGCAAGCACCCGTAATGAGGAGCATGTCATNACGTATTTCCANACCACGNAGAGACGCNTCATCAAGCATCCATGCGAGAGCGTCGNGTGGGCCNCCNAGNGCNTCGGTCGCAGGAGCCTGACACACCGTCTNNCCATCACGCGTCAGCGTNATATGNATATCAGCGTAATCGCTCCGAAACGGNNTTTGNGTCCCAACGATNAATCGGTCAGCGGCAATGTTGCACGCCGTCANATTGANGCCGGTNGCATCNGCAGGATCGCCCCACGCCATGCGTGGNACNTCGATGACTGGTCCAGCNGATTTTGGATTTCCNGCTCCATCGATCNNNANGCCAATTTCGCATTCNAGACTGACCCCNGTTGCNGCNGCCAAATCGGNTCCCGNCGACAAACGNCCTGATTCGTACAACGAGCCAATCAATGGNTGCGTAAGTCCAAACTGTTTTTGTCCGGCGGCAGCCGTCATGCCGGCTTTTAAGCCTGCAATCGCGCCCCCGGCGACCGCACCCACGAGNGTCTTTTGAATGGCGTACGCTNGTTCGAGATCGAGGTCANCGGGCATACGTGGCAGCGCTTCCCGCGCTNNTACGGCTTTCGCCATNGCNTCAANAAGTTCCTCCATACCGCTTAGTTTCCAAAATCCCACGACTCGCCTGCGTGATAACGACGCAGAACGTTTTTCGCNATCAGAATCTTGTGCACCTCNTCGGGTCCGTCAGCGATGCGCAACGTCCTAGCACCTTCNTACATCCCCGCAAANGGAAAATCCCCGGACACTCCGGCCGCACCATAGACCTGAATCGCCCGGTCAACTACACGNTGGTATGCAGCNGGNACGTANACCTTAATGGATGAAATATCAGTGCGAGGATCGACACCCGATTCCATCTTCTGAGCGCAATCAACGACCATGAGCCGCGCCGACTGGATATCCATGTACGAATCCGCAATAAANCCCTGCATAAACTGCTTGTCTTCGAGTTTTTCACCTCCATGCACTTCGCGCGTCATCAACCGATCAATCATTAAATCGAAACATCGCCACATCGCACCAACCGAATTCATGCAGTGGTACACNCGNCCCGCTCCGAGACGATCNTGCGCCGCTTGATGGCCNGTACCNGTTTGTCCNAACTGGTTTTCTTTGGGNACGCGGACATTTTCATACTTGATTTCGCAATGACTTGAAGCCTTACCCCAGACNGGAACGCCGCGAAGAATGTTGACNCCAGGNGTCTCCCTGGGAACGATGATTTGCGTCATCTTCTCGTTAGCACCACCGGGATCGTCTGGATCGGCCGTCCGACACATAACAATATAAAAGTCCGCNGCGTGGCCGTTCGANGTGAACCACTTATGGCCATTGATAACCCATTCATCACCATCGAGTTCCGCNCGCGTCGTCAACGANCGGGGGTCCGACCCAGGGTTCATCGGTTCCGTCATCGAGAACCCGGATTGCATGCGTCCTTCTGTCAGCGGTATGAGCCATTTTTCNTGTTGCTCGGGAGTCCCGTATTTGACCAATATCTTTTGATTGCCCGAATTTGGNGCTACCACACCAAAGAGCGGTGCTGCTCCGGGGCTGTACGCTAATATTTCGTTCATGTAGGCGTGTTGCATGAACGAGAGTCCCATACCACCGAACTCGGGTGGTAGATGNGGCGCCCAAAGCTTGGCCTTCTTCACTTTNTCCTGCACANCNTTCCTCAATTCNTGTGCCCGNGCGATCGCCTCCTTCGATGGCCTGGACCCATCGCGAGTCGACGCGTANAGATCACTTTCATTTGGAACGATGTCTCNNTTGACGATCTCCGCGGTCGCNAGCCGAACTTCGTTGACCTCGTCGTCCAACATCGGAATNGGTTTNATATTCATGGACATAGTTTGCCTCCCCCTTGTTACCTAANCGCCCNGNTTCNGTTGGGCGGNATCCAAAGGTCTAATGTAAGTGGTCGGGTTATACTNCGCAACTTANCACTCTGGAAAGGACGCTTCCCGCGGCTTTGCAACTCGAAGCTGNCGGGGCTNGATATGGCAGTANANAAGGNAATTCGCANCAGTCAGGGGCTCAAATATCCTTACGACGAACATCCGGCAAAAGGCACCACAATGGAAGTCGCGGACGGAGTTCGATGGTTGACCATGCCCATGTGGGGATCTCTCACCCACATCAACTTGTACCTTCTCGAGGACGACGATGGTTGGTTCGTGGTCGATACGGGACTCGGCACCGACGACACAAAAAAACTGTGGCATGCGATTTTTGATAGTGAGCTCAACGGGAAACCTGTCAAAGGGGTGATCTGCACGCATATGCATCCCGACCATATCGGTCAAGCTGGCATGATCACCGAGCACTTTCGCGTTCCGCTCTTCATGACGCGTGGCGAATTTTACCAAGCCCGATCTTTCGCAACCGGCGGGCCTTCACATCACTCGAGCTGGATCGGGCAAGAGTTCTATACCCGATACGGTATGCCCGCCGATTACCTCCAAAAATTATCAAAAATGTGGACCGGGCGCGCCACCGGCAAGATGTCGATGATGTCGATGCCAACGGCTTTTCCTTCTGGTTTCCATCGTCTCGAGGACGGCGACGTACTCTCCATCGGAAACCACCACTGGGAAATCGTTGTTGGATCTGGTCACTCCCCCGAACACGCGTGCCTACTGTGTAGAAGCCTCAAGATTATGATCTCGGGCGATCAGATTCTTCCCATCATAACCTCCAACGTCAGCGTCCATCCGACCGAACCCGAAGCCAATCCCCTTAAAGCTTGGATGGAGTCGCACGATAAGTTGCTCTCGACCCCCCCAGATACCTTTGTCCTCCCGGCACATAACTTGCCGTTTTTCGGTGTACGCGAACGACTCCGTCAATTAATTGACCATCACGAAGAACGCATGCTCGCTCTCGAAGAATTTTGTGTCGAACCACAAACCGCAAACGCCCTGCTACCGGTTTTGTTCAAACGTAAGTTGGACTCACGCCAAACCATGATGGCGCTCGGCGAAGCTATCGCCCACTGTCACCTTTTGATGTATCGCGACCGGATCGAGCGCACCTTGCACGAGGACGGGGCTTATCGCTTTACGGCAACCGATCCGGTTCACGCGCGAGAGCCTCGCTTGGATACGCGCGACGACGTACCCACCCTGGCCTGAGTGTTCGGTGAAAGAATCTACGCCGCTCCGTCAATCCATTGATCGAGTGACCGTTAAGATTTTGCGGTGGGGTCAAAAACTCCCTTGGGGTGTTCGTTCGATCGCCGGTCTTCTGTTGATGTTGGGGGGAGTGTTCGGATTTTTACCCATACTTGGGTTTTGGATGTTTCCCTTGGGCCTAGCATTGATCGCCCTTGATATTCCCTGGTCCCGATCACGCATCCAACAGTGGATACTGCGGATTGAAATGCGCGTCAGGACGACTGCAACCGAACATCGAGCCAATAACCACTCACGTCATGATGCTTAACGTAACCTGCAGTAGGGGTCGCAAAGTGGGTCCCAATGATCAGCACATCTGAATCGACGTACTTCTCCAGTAACGATTCACGCGTGCGACGACCTTGGTCTTGATCGTAATCGGCTGAACTACACCAGTCCGTCCGCGTCATCTGACAAGGATGATGAATGCAATCTCCCGTAATCAGTGCCTCAACTCCGTTCGATGTCACCCGCACACTAACGTGACCAGGCGTGTGGCCGGGGGTCGCCTGCAAGTTCACACCGGGAGCAACTTGGTGGTCTGACTCGACGAGATCTACCAACCCTGCCGCGAATATCGGACGGACACTGTCGTCCATCACCGATCCATACGTTGACGTATCCTCGTTGGTATCCCAGTACTCCCACTCTGTCCGACCCATTAAATAACGCGCGCTCGCAAACGTGGGCTTCCACATTCCATCGACCAACTTTGTATTCCAGCCGACGTGATCCACGTGCAGGTGTGTACAAAGAACCGTGTCGATCGAGTCAGCCGCATATCCAACGCCCTCGAGGTCCTCTAAAAACTGTGTTTGTAGATGACTCCACGCGGGAATCGAACGTTCTTTGTCGTTGCCAATGCATGTGTCGACGACGATCCGACGTTCGCCGGTATCAACCACCAATGCGTGAATGCTCATGATGAGGTTACCCTCTAGATCCATGAAGTGGGGTTGCAACCAGGGATAGGCAAGACATGCCTCACGCGTGGCATCCGGGAGAATGAATCGGGATCCCCCAGCAACCTCCATCTCAACAACGCGCGTTATTTTGATATCACCGACTTCCCAAACCTCATTCATCGTATGCTCCAGCCTTTACTCGAACCATTATGGATGGATATCTTTACTCGAGGTAGACCCAACTAGGCGAGAACACATTTATGGCTATTGGCGAGATCTTTTCCGTATTGGCACAGGTGCCTGCGCTACTCAAGTTAAAGCGCGGCATGACCCCGCGGCCATTAGATGAACACGATTGTTTTGCTCGCCTGGTCGAAAACCATGCCGAGAACTACGCTGATGGGGTCGCGGCTGTCTTCGAAAGTCAGACGGTCACTTGGGGCCAACTCAACGCCGCTGCGAATCGTTACGCTGCGAGGCTACTCGAAATGGGCGTGATGCGTGGCGATGTCGTCAGTGTTTTCATGGAAAACCGAATCGAGTTCCTCGAAAGCGTAATTGCGCTCAACAAGATCGGCGCGACGGGGGGCCTTATCAATACCAACCTTCGAGGCGGTCCCCTGACCCACTGCATTTCCGTAACAGATTCTAAGAAATGCATCTTTGGTGCCGAACTTGTCGAGGCGATCCAAGAGGTAAAGGGAGAACTGAATTTAGACGAAGGTTCCGACTACTTGTTTGTTCCCGACGGCAATCTCGATACCGTCCCAAATTGGGCCCGGAACTTAGGTGACGAAAGCGTGGGAGCTGGAACTGAGAACCTTCCAATGACCCAAGAAGTCACACTTGGTGACAATGCCTTCTATATCTTCACGTCAGGGACGACGGGTTTACCCAAAGCGGCGGTATTGTCTAATCGACGTTATCTCCAGAGTGCAATGCTTTCCCACACCGCGGGTTTGCAATGCGACCGTTCAGACCGCCTTTACATCTGCCTCCCGCTTTATCACGGGACCGGCCTTTTGATTGGCGCCGGTGCATCTTTTTCATCCGGTGCTGCCATGGTTATCCGGCGACGATTCTCGGCGAGTCGCTTTCTGCCCGAAGTCAGAGAACACGGCGTCACCTGCCTGATTTACGTCGGTGAGCTCTGTCGTTATCTCGTCAACTCTGAGCGCCATGCCGACGATCACGACAGCCCGCTTCGGGCGATGATGGGAAATGGACTTCGCCCCGACGTGTGGTTGGAATTTAAGGAGCGCTTTGGAATTAAGCGCATAAGCGAATTCTACGGTTCTAGCGAAGGCAACGTCGTTTTCGCCAATCTATTCAACAAGGACTGCACGATCGGCACAACGACCGCCCGCATTGCCCTAGTCGAATACGACGTCGATGCTGACGAAGTTTTGCGGGATAAAATCGGTCAATGCACTCCTGTTAACCGAGGCGAACCCGGTCTTTGTATAGGGCACATCAATCCTGACGCTCCGTTTGAAGGCTACACGGACAAAGAAGCCACCGAAAAGAAAATCTTTCGCAACGTCTTCGAGGAAGGCGACGCATGGTTCAATACCGGCGACTTAATCCGAGAACTCACCCAAGAAGAGGTCGGGTTTGCGCTTGGTTATGCGCACTATCAATTTGTTGATCGTGTCGGCGATACCTTCCGCTGGAAGTCGGAAAACGTTTCGACCAACGAAGTCGGTGAGATCATCAATGGCTTCGCCGCCATCGAGCTGAGTAACGTCTATGGCGTCGAGGTGCCCGGCGCAGACGGGCGCGCCGGCATGGTCGCCGTACGCCTCGCTGACCATGCTCATGACCTCGATTGGGAAAGTTTCACAGCGTACGTCAACAGCGAATTACCGGCCTACGCTCGCCCGGTTTTTGTGCGCGTCCAGAAGGACATGGACGTAACCGGTACGTTCAAGATGGTTAAAGGCGACCTACGCCGGGAAGCTTACGATCTCGGTGCAATCGCCGACCCCGTCTACGTTCTGAAACCTGGCACCAATCGTTACGAACCACTCGACACCGAATACCTCGAAATCATTCGCGACGGTCGTGCCGGTTATTGACCCAGTGGTAACAATCGACGTCGTCGTAGTTCCGATGTCTTAGTCGTAGATATCAGGTCCACCCGGGATCCGAAAACGTTTGTATTCCCATTGGTATTGGGCCGGTGCCCGAGCGATCGCCAATTCGATAGCAGCATTGATTGCATTGGCAGCGACGACGGGATCAGGGTCGTATACAGCCTCTTCCAACACGTCGAGCCACACTTCAAATCCCCCAGGCACTCGTAACGCCGTCGCGAGGCAAGCTCGCGCCTCCGTTTTCTGTAATAGTCGACTAGAAAGCGTTCCTGTTAAGGCATCCCGTCCCATGAAATTGGCCATCACCCCGTTGCCGCGAGCAGGCACTTGGTCCGGTAGAACGGCAACGAGTTCACCCCGCCTTAGCGCCAACAAAAGCGTGCGTAGCCCCGCCCGAGTCGCTGGGACCAGACGCCCGCCGTGCCGCTCCCGCGCCGCGTTTACCTGATCTTCAATGCCTTGGATCTGGCGATTCTCATAGAGGGCGGTGAGCGGACCTTTCGATGCAAAGTAGTACGAGAGCACCTCCCAGTTGCCGAAGTGCGGGACCAACATAAGGATCCCCTTCCCCTTACGGTCCTCACCGAAAACACCGCTGCCATGGACCTTCAACAAGCACCCGTCGATTTTCGGATTCGGCCAGTGCCAAACCATCCCGCTTTCCATGTAGATAGTCGCGGTCTGACGAAGGCTCTCAATGGCAAGACGGCGACGTTCCATCCCGTGCACTTGGGGGTATGCAAGTTCGACGTTGCGCCTCGTACTTCGCTGCATGCGCGTCCGCCCGAGCCAAATCAATTCGCCGAGACGACGTCCGAGCCAACGGACTAACCCGAGGGGCAACCAGGAGAGGACGCGGATGCTGGCCATAACAAGCCAGTACGCGATCACGTCTCGATTTCGACGATTGGGATGCCGCACAACCGGGTTATTCTATTGAAAAGTAGCGACGTGTACCGGAACAATCTCGATTCAAATGCTGTCGTACCACCTCAAAGATTCCGACTCCGGCATGGAGGTCGATCTCATCGATCACGGCGCTACCGTAACTCGAATCCTCACGCCGGATCGTCAGGGCTTATTGGCAGACGTCCTTCTGGGTTGTCCCACACCCGAAGATTACTTACGCCCACATCCACACTTCAATTGTCTGGTCGGCCGTTACGCCAATCGCATTACCGATGCCCGTTTTCAAGTCGACGGTATCTTGTACGAACTTGACGCCAATTTACCTCCGCATCACCTTCATGGCGGGAAACACGGGTTCGGGCTTCGAAGGTGGAGCAGCGGAGCAATTGATCAAGGCGTGCGCTTTGAGCTCATCAGTCCAGCTGGCGAGGGTGGCTACCCCGGGAAATTAAACGTGGTTGCCGAATACACCTTGCACGGAATGACTTTGGGCCTCCGCTATTCAGCGACCACGACACAACCGACGCCCATCAGCCTTTCGTCGCACCACTATTACAACCTAAGCGGCATCCAGGGCAGTGCTATCGACGACCACCAAATTTCCGTCAATGCTGTCGCCTTCCTTCCCGTTTCAGCGGAGCTAACGCAACTCGGAAGAATCGAATCCGTTACCAACACGCCATTCGATCTACAAAATACTACGCGCATTGGTGATCGTCTCGGAAGCACACACGAGCAAATACAACCTGTGGGCGGATTTGACCACACCTTCGTCATCACGGGTCAGGGATTACGAGAGGCAGCACATGTAATGGACCCCTGTTCAGGCCGTTCTTTGACCGTGCGGACCGACCAGCCAAGCATGCAACTGTATACGACCAACACGCTTCGAGCTCAGGGTAAGGAAGGAATCGTCTATCAACCGCACCAAGGAATATGTCTCGAAACGCAACAATTTCCTGACGCACCCAATCAAAAAAATTATCCTGACCCAATCTTGAGGCCCGGCGAAATCTATACGGCCACAACGGAATTTGTCTTCGGGAGGATAAACGATTGAAATGTTCCAACACCTATTCGGAGTACGGTCTGGCTATTTTGTCGCCGAGAAGGGCTCTCGTGTTGACCCCAGCTCTCCGCGCATAGACTTCGAGGTTGCGAATGAAGGCGATTTTGTTTGATCTTGGAGGCGTGCTCATTGATCTCGCCCCATCGAGAGTATTCGAACACTGGGGTAAGGCTGCGGCCGTGACCCCGGCAAGTTTGGCCGCCCGATGGAAAATCGAAGAGGCCTATAAAGCCCACGAAAAAGGGGAGATGGAGTTCATTGAATTCACGAGCCATCTACAAAAACAGCTTGGAATTTCCCTCACCCAGAGCGATTGGAAAACCGGATGGAATGCGCTTCTTGGCCAACCATTTTCAGACCTACTTCCCCGGCTCTCAGCGCTCGCAAAACGAATGCCACTGTATTGTTTCAGCAACACCAACAAGACCCACTGGACCGCGTTAACGGCTCGAACTAACCATCCGCAACTGGATAGCTTTTTCCAAAAGACCTATCTGTCCTACGCGATTGGTCGCCGAAAGCCAAACGTTGAGTCGTATCGATGGGTTGCCAACGATATGGGGTACCGTCCAGCCGATATCGCATTCTTAGACGACAACGAAGCAAACATTAACGGGGCGGAACGAGCGGGGCTATGCACAACGCACGTTACGAGACCAAAGGTTGTGATTGACTTCCTGGATAAGCTGGCCGCGTCGAGATCGGACGGCGGTTAAATAGCGCTATCTATTAGCGCCTCGCGGTGGCGATCGATTTTATGGAGGTAGCGCTCGCCCGCTCGAGCGAAGTCCTGTCGATTGCGGTTACGGAATCCGAGGTTGTAAGACTTTAGAGCGCAGCTTTCCGATCCGCACACTTCCTGGTAATGAGCAAGAATTTGCGCACCGCAATAGATATTTTCTTCGGGATCGGAAAGGTCAACGATTCCGCAAAAATGCTGCCAAAACTCCATGCGTATCTGAGCGGGTCCAATCGCCCCAACCGACGAAGTCACGTGTTTGCGAAAAGAACTTTCGGTTAACACAAGACTTGCCAACAATTCTGGACTTAGCCGTTGGCGTTTCGCAGCTTCGAGGATCCAACCGGAGAATTCCACCGCCGTCTCGTAACGAATCCCAAAACTACGGTGAAGCTTGCCTGCAAATTGATCACGTTCAACATTCCAGGGTGTCGAGTTCACCACACTTTGGGGAGTTCCTACCCTCATAACGAATCGGTCAGGCACCGGCTCGAGCGCTACCGACAACCCCAGCGTCATGAGTATCAAACCGACCCAAGCAATCGCTTTGGACACAAGAAACGAGCGTCTTCGCGGCACCAATGCCGCATCGTCGATGGGCTTGGTGGCGATGACGACGGCCCTAAATTACGAACAGGGCCGGGAAGACTAGCCCATCTGCGGACGCAATAGTCAAAAAAACAGGCTAAAAATGAAGAAAAAGAGGATTTTTAGTGGAAAGTTTATTAATGGGGAATAAAAAGTATCTTTAATATTCTATTTTATAACGATAACCGGTTTAAATCGTTTTCGAAGAGCCCATCATCTCAATGCTTTCAACTTGTAATTGTCCCATGTCACCACAGTTTCCGGGACCACTCCCCCCCCCCGCCGGTCCTTTCCCGCCGCTGACGCGTTGTTGGGTGGCGGCTCATCGACAGCAGGTCGCCCATGGCCACCGTTGTACTTTTTCCCCATCTGCTTTCTTGCCTCGGCCAGAAACGGATCGCCGTCTTCCTCCGCCGAATTTTCGAGGACGCTGGCCTGACCCTGAATCATGACGGCTTGGAGTTCCGGGAACGCTTCATTGCGGTCAACGATTACGGAGCAGCCGGGATTCCGACGTAGGTTCACGATTTTTTGACCTCGTCCAAAAAAATAGACGCGACCGCCCGCCCAGCCAAACCACATCGGCGTCAGGTTGATCCTCGTGTGAGGGCCCTGCGATGCAATTCGCATATTCCATTGGGTGGTCATAAGGTCGTCCACCTGAGATGGGCTTAGCGCCAGTTTTCGAGATATCCCCATGCACAACTCCCCCACTCAGCTAACAAAGACACCGCGGCAACCAGGCATCAATTCATCCCGTCCGTACCTATTATCCGTAATTAAGTTCCCGTTAACTGGGTAATGATCTTGATGCGATCCTCTTTTGGTAGTTGCGCATAAGCCGCTGAGGTTCGGTCCACAATATCGCCGTAGCGAGCTTGTATCTGTTCCGCTATCGTTTCCGGGTCGCCGGATACTGCAAACGAGTTCATGATGTCGTCGGTGATCAGGCCGCCCATTTCGACCCAACGCCCCTGCTTCGACATTGCATTCAACTCGGGTTGAAGCTCACCAACCCCGATGCTGTCCAAAACAGGCTTATAGGCTGGCGTCGAACCATAAAACGCAATCTGCTGCTTGGTCGCCGCACTGGCAGATTCGAGTTCCTTTTCATCACGGCCTGTCACTACGAAGCATGGATAACTAATCTCAAAGTCTTCGCGTTTTTTACCCGCCTTGGCCCAACCTCGTTCGAGCGCCGGCATGGTCACTTCGCGCAAGTATTTTTCAGTAGTGAATGCATGCGCAATGATGCCGTCGGCCACCTCACCTGCTACCTCGGTCATGAGAGGGCCGACCGCCGCTAGAAAGACGCGTGGGGCACCGTGTTCGGTGTTCGTCGGTGCGAAAAAGGGTGTCATCAATGTATGGTTATAAAACTTTCCCGTGAATTCGAGCGCCTCGCCCTGGTACCAGTTGGCCCAGATCGCGCGCAAGGCAAGAATGAACTCGCGCATTCGAGCTGCTGGACTCGACCACGGCATACTGAAACGCTTGGTGATATGTGCGCGTATTTGAGAACCCAGGCCAAGCACGAAGCGCCCGTTCGACGCAGCGTTCAAATCATGGCCAATGTTGGCAAGAATCATCGGCGTCCGAGCAAATGCAACGGCGATCCCTGTGATAAGGTCGACGCGAGACGTTTGTTGCGCTGCAAACGCAAGCGGCAAAAACGGATCGTGCGACGTCTCGGCAGACGTGATACCGCTATACCCCATTTCTTCCAATTCTTGAGCTTGGGCCGCAACCGTCGCCAAATCCCAGCCGACACCACCATCAACTTTCATCGCATTTCCTCCCGTTTTGCGAACTCTCGATTGTCTATTAGCGTTGCGGAATAAACAAACCTTCGAACGGACCTTTGCCACCTACATAATGCATCACGGTCGGATCCGATGATCCCATCTCGACGCAATAAACAACGTCGTTCGGCACACGCAACTTCTGCCGAGTGTAGTCTGAAAGACCAAGCAGTAGATCGAGGAGCATGCGAATGGTGATGCCATGGCTCACCAACACAACCTCCTGATGCGAAGCATCGTTTAATTCGGCAACAAGGGGCGCCACGCGCCTCTTGACGTCCAGACGACTTTCACCATTGGGCGGACAATATCCTTCGGGATCGTCCTGGCGCGCCTGCCATTGGTCCAAGTATAGAGATTGAAGTTCCTGGGAAGTTCGGCCGCTCCAATCGCCCATGCACACTTCGCGTAAGCGCACATCGTGTTCGGCCGGAACGTTGGTCTCCCGAACGATAGGTGCAACCGTTTGCATCGCCCTCCCTAGCGGCGAGGCGATAATTCGGTCAATACCAAACTTTCCTAATAACTGCCCATGGTCTTCCGCTTGCGCAAGACCCAACGAAGTCAGCGGCGAGTCCGCCCAGCCTTGGATACGGCGTTCTACATTCCACTCGGTCTCACCGTGTCTGACGAGAAAAAATGTCGTCATGGGTTAACACGCGCCAATTTCGCCGTACTAGAACTGGTCGCCAATAGATTTCCAGCACCATCAAAAAGTTGTCCTTCAAGAAACGCGACCGTTTGACCCATCGATACGACCCACCCTTCCGCAACCACACGCCCGGGCCCCGTCGCGGAAACAAAGGTAACTTTAAGCTCCAGGGTTACAGCGCTAAATTCGCCGTGACTCGCATGTCGTATCGCGTGCGCCATCGCCGCGTCCATCCACGCCGTCACGAAACCTCCCTGAACGACCTTTCCATCGCTATGACAAAACTCAGGTCTTGCATCAAATTGCATGACTGCTTTTTGCGCTTGGTCGCTGTATTCCACCAACGTTCCACCGCCAAGCAGCTCCATCAAATCGTTTCGATTTTCTGACACAAAAGACCTAGAGTTTGTTACTAGTGCGCGTGCGACGTGTTCGTCAAAGCTCGAATCGATCCCCTCGAAAAGGTTCAAACGTTTGGTACGCCACATCGAGTTCTACTCGCCCTATCGGCGACACGATACTCGTTGTGATCCCTGCGTTTGCGTCGTCGCGTATACGCGCTTGGACTTCCGTTGTAGAGCCAATGACTCCAATTTCATCTATGACTTCATTGGTGAATGCCCCGGTGGTTCGTTCGCGATCCCTCGCAGCCCATCCCTCCCGAATTTCGGCGGCGACGTCTGGATACCCACACCATTCTAAAAAACGGTTGTACACAGGGTTTGAGAAATAGGGGGCAAAATGTGACCGGAAGAGAGCGCGTCCTTCTTCTTTATCGTCCGTCACGTGGACCATGGCTCGATTAACAATCTCAATGTCGCGCCAATCCTTGCCTGCCCGCTCGGCTCCAACTTTCACGTGTTCCATCATCTTCGGTAACGCGCTTCTTGGCCAAAGATTGAAGATCACTCCGTCACCATATTCCGCCGCCATCTCGATCATTTTGGGTCGTAG
>PBGU01000023.1 GCA_002719135.1 Gammaproteobacteria bacterium | reverse complement strand
GAGGCGGCTCGGATATGTGGGGAAGAAATGTCCGTAGAATCGGAGCGCATCACCACGCTCCGTGAACGACTCTGGTCCCACTTGAAACAGGTGCCAGGTACGTCACTCAATGGAGATGCGGTAAAGCGTATCCCGGGTATCCTTAATGTTGGATTTGACGGCATCGACGGCGAAACGCTATTGATGGCCTTAGATGACATTGCCGTCTCGTCTGGTTCTGCATGCACCTCGGCAACAGTGGAACCATCCTACGTCTTAAGATCGATCGGAGTGGACGAACAATTAGCCGCGAGCTCTTTGCGATTTACCGTGGGGCGTTTTACCACCGAGGAAGATGTGGATTATGCGGCGAGACGAGTGAGCGAAATCATTCAGGTATTGCAAGCCGACCGCGTATAATGCCGCGCTGAAATTTGCGACCGACGGGGCTGTTTGGTCATCACGCGCGGCAGCACTCGGGTCCGGTGATGTGCCGTTCTATCGGCTGTAGCGGAGTTTTGATGGCAATTGAACGAACACTATCGATCGTTAAACCTGACGCGGTATCCAAGAATATTATTGGCGAAATATTCTCTCGATTTGAAAAAAGCGGACTCCAAATCGTAGCGGCTAAAATGATTCGCCTGACAACGGATACGGCGGGTGGGTTTTATTCTGAACATGCGGGCAAACCTTTTTACGACGCGCTTGTCGAGTACATGTGTTCTGGCCCTGTGTGTATTCAGGTCCTAGAAGGAGAGAACGCCGTTCAAGTTAATCGTGTTTTGATGGGTGCGACGGATCCTAAACGTGCGGATCCGGGGACCATCAGGGCCGATTTCGCGGTATCCGTCGACGCAAACGCTGTTCACGGTTCGGATTCGCATGAATCCGCATCTCGGGAGATCGCGTATTTTTTCCCCCCAAGCGAGCTCTTTGATCGCGTCTGAGAATAGCGTACCAATGACTGAGCCTAGTAAATCGATCAATCTGATTGGTCTGGACCGGTGGTCGCTTGAAGAATTCTTTCTAGAACTCGGAGAACGGGCTTATCGGGCGACTCAACTCATGAAGTGGATCTATCACAGAGGTGTTGAGGACTTTGATGCAATGACCGACTTTACGAAAGATCTGCGGATGCGGCTCGATACGGTCGCAACGTTGGAGATGCCGGTAGAGTTGTCCCGGGATGAATCTTCGGATGGGACCGTTCGATGGGTAATGCAGACCCAAAATGGTAATGCCATCGAAACGGTTTGGATTCCAGATGGTGGACGCAATACGTTATGCATTTCTTCGCAAATCGGATGCATGCTCGATTGCAGTTTCTGTGCAACAGGGAAGCAGGGATTCAACGGGAACCTGCTCAGGTCAGAGATTATTGGACAGGTCCTACATGCTGATCGCATATTGAAGAAGAATTGGGATCGCGGTGGCATCACCAACGTCGTCTTCATGGGCATGGGCGAACCTTTGCTGAATTTTGACGCAGTTATGGGTTCGGTGGATGTATTAAAAGACGACTTTGGATTCGGTCTATCAAAACGTCGGATCACAGTCAGTACGGCTGGAGTCGTTCCGGGAATAAAAAAAATGTGTGGGAGAACAGACGTCGCGTTGGCGATTTCTTTGCATTCACCGAGGGATTTAGTTCGCTCGGAATTGGTTCCGATCAATCGAAAGTACCCGATAGCAAACCTCATTAAGGTTTGTGGCGAGTACTTGTCGACATTAGGCGAACGCAGATCAGTGACGATTGAATACACCTTAATGGAAGGCGTCAACGATTCGCCCGAGGACGCTCGCGATCTCGCTCAATTATTACGGGGGCTTAAATGCAAGATAAACCTCATCCCATTCAACCCTTTCCCGTCCTGCGGTTATTCGCGTCCGAGCAGTGGTGCGATCGACGCTTTCCAGAGCAACCTCATTAATTCAGGTTATACGACGATGTTGCGTAAGACGCGCGGAGAGGACATTGATGCCGCTTGCGGGCAATTGGTGGGGCAGGTCGAGGATCGTACTCGCCGCTCCGAACGGCACGCGTCGCGTGACAAAACGATTGGATCAACCTTGAATCACTTAAGCTAGATGGTGGTTTCTAGATTGCTTGGTAATGCGTCGCGAGTGGAACTACGGTACAAGGAAGAACGGGTGCCGTTCTCTATACGTCCGCGTGACGATGCCGAAAACACGGGGCTGTTTCAATGAGCAAAAAAACTCCAGTGGTCCGTGGTCTGAGGGACATTTACCCAGGCGAATCAGAACGCTTCGATATGGTCGAACGGTCGATGATCGAAACCATCCGTAAGTACGGTTACCAGGAAATTCGGCTGCCGATACTTGAGGCCATCGACTTGTTCAGCCGAGGGTTGGGCGAGGCCACCGACGCGGTTGAGAAGGAAATGTACACGCTCGAGGATCGCGATCATGACATCCTTGCGTTACGACCTGAGGGTACCGCATCGTGCGTGCGGGCCGTGATTGATCGCAACATGACTCGAGAAGGCAAGCCGCGACTTTGGTACGCCGGCCCAATGTTTAGATATGAGCGACCCCAAAAAGGGCGGTATCGCCAGTTTTATCAAATAGGTGCAGAAGCGTTCGGATTAGCGGGACCCGATGTGGATGCGGAACTCATTTTCATGGGACACGACATGTGGAAGTTGCTCGGGCTGGAATCGGCGGTCGAACTTGAGATGAATACAATCGGTTCGGGGGATTCGCGTCGAGCTTATTCCGAAGCATTGGTAAAATATCTGAATCCTCGTAAGAAAGAACTGGATGCTGATAGCGAGCGGCGACTCACGACCAATCCCATGCGGATTCTTGATTCAAAGAATTCGTCGACGCAAAAACTTCTTGAATCCGCGCCAGACCCCCATGATTTTATCGACTCAGCATCTCGAGCCCACTTCGAAGGCGTTTGCGAATATCTTGATCACGAAGGGATTAACTTTCGTGTCAACCCACGACTAGTTAGGGGCTTGGACTACTACACCGACACCGTCTTTGAGTGGGTGACGGACGAACTTGGTTCTCAGGGTACGATATGCGCCGGCGGTCGATACAACGGACTTGTTGAGCGGCTCGGCGGTCCAAGCGTTCCAGCCGCTGGTTTTGCCGCTGGGCTTGACCGCGTGGTTTTATTGCACGAAACGTTGGGCATGAACGCCGACGAATCGGCTGCCGATGTCTACGTGATCGTCATGGAAAGTCAGCACGAGGCGTATGCCCGTCGCCTCGCGCAGTTTATGAGGAGAGAGACATCGTTGCGCATTCGACAGCATCTGGGGGGTGGCAAAGTCGGCGTTCAGATGCGCCAGGCCGATCGCAGTGGCGCTCGCTGGGCGGTTATTGTCGGCGACGAAGAAGTAGCAGAGAATCGCGTGGCGCTGAAATGGCTGAGGGAAGAGACAGAGCAAGAATCTTTGGATTTTGAGCAATTGGCGACTTGTCTAAACCGGGCCGTGGAGTCCCATTAATGTCTGACTATCTTTCGGACGAAGAACAATCCGAACAGCTCAAGAAATGGTGGGATGAAAACTGGAAATCCCTGGTCGGGGGAGTGTCGTTGGCAATTGCCGCTGTCGTGGGTTGGAATCAATACCAGTCTTACACTGTTGAACGTTCCGAATCCGCAGCCAACGCCTACCAGTCGTACACCAATGCACGGATTGCGGGTCAGCCGGTCGAAGACTTATTGGCCGAAATTGATGANGAGCANAGCAAAACGTCNTATCAGATATTCTCGTTGCTNTACCGNGCNAAAGACTCGGTCACCGAAAGTGANTGGCATGCGGCGCTAGGGTATTTCGATACAGCAATATCGTTAACGAATGANCCNCGGCTCCTGGATTTGATTNGGTTACGAAAGGCTAGGATTCANTTCCAGCTCGAGANTTTGGATGAGAGCTTGGTNACGCTNGNACGAATCAAGGGTGTTGGGTTCAAGGTCGGAGTATCCGAACTTACCGGCGATATTCATCGGTCACGCAACGATAACGCGCAGGCAGCAGAGGCTTATCAAGCAGGTATTGACAGCGCGAACGATTCAACCACAACAGTAATGTTGAAGTTGAAGCTCTCAAGTTTGGGNATCGATCCGTGACGCGAAGATCGGTCGAATTGGTTACGACCTGTTGCGTTGCCTATTTATTGGCTGGTTGCGCAATGTTTGCCTGGCTCCCTTTTGTTGATCCGCCTGAACCCGACTCGGACGAAATTCCGCCGCTCGTNTCGTTTGAAAAAGAAGCCGATATTGTCCGGCTTTGGTCGGCGAGNGTNGGTAAGGGGTTGGGACGTAAATATTTGCGGTTGGCNCCNGCGTTAGCTGGAGATCGCATTTTTGCGGCAGACGCGTACGGGGCTGTTGAAGCACGGAANCGATTCGATGGGGCTGTTATTTGGACGAGCCGCATTGGTGCNGTTGCAGGANTTGCACGATATAAGTTTTGGGACAGAAAAGATCCGTCGTTCGTAACCGGTGGNGTCGGGACGGGAAANGGACTGATATTTTTAGGNACGACGGCTGGCGAGATTGTNGCCCTCNATATCGCNGACGGTTCTGAGGNATGGCGNATCGACGTATCGAGTGAAGTNTTGGCCCCTCCGATCGGGCAGCGGGATACCGTTGTACTTCAGACANCTGACGGCAAACTTGTTGCATTGGAGCACTCCNATGGAGCAAAGCGCTGGNNCTTTGATACGCAGGTTCCGATTCTTACGTTACGTGGNACGGCGACACCGGTACTCGAGCGGGAGGTCGTGTTNGCCGGTTTTTCAACAGGGATGATTGCTGCCGTAGACNTGAAAACCGGCGCNCCAGTGTGGGAACAGCGCGTCATGCTGCCGCAGGGTCGATCCGAATTGGATCGCATGGTGGATGTTGACGGTAGTCCTCTGTANAGCGGAAACATNGTTTACGCTGTCAGTTACCAGGGACGACTCAAGGCTATTCGTGCGANCGANGGGGCNGTTGTATGGGAGATCGAAGCGTCGTCGTATTTGGACCCAGCAGAAGGGTACGGCCAGGTNTACGTNGTAACCGACAAAGACGTNATNATGGCNGTGGATCAACAACAAGGNCAGATTGTTTGGCANCAAGAGGGACTTCGAAACCGGGTGTTAANTAGTCCGCTAGCNTTCGGAAACTACATTGTTGTCGCAGACGATCAAGGATACGTCCACGTCATNGCCCAAAGTGATGGACGNTTCGTNGCNCGACGTAAGATTGGAGGCGGAGGNNCGCGTTCGGCGATGGTNCAACGCGATGGTACTGTCTATGTNCAGACGAACAAAGGCAGGNTGGTNGCCCTGGAGATAAGGCGGGGTTAATGGNTCTCTCGCAGGAGGGGCGCTTNACTGTCGCTCTGGTCGGTCGACCGAACGTGGGCAAGTCCACNTTATTTAATCGGCTTTGCGGTNNCAGGGACGCGCTGGTTCATAATCGGCCTGGGNTAACCCGGGACCGNCAATACGGCCACGCNGTCATCGGNGANAAANNTCTTACNTTGATCGACACCGGCGGTTTGCACGACGCATCAGATATGGCNNAACTCATGACGGACCANGTATNCCGTGCCGTTGACGAGGCNNACTTCGTGCTGTTCCTNGTTGACGGTCAGAGCGGTGTGACNCAGGCGGATGAAGTAATCGCGGAGCAATTGCGGCGTCGCGACATCAATTTGGCGGTCCTTGTTAACAAAGTAGATCGNCANGATTCGANTAGCGCGATAATCGATTTCTTAGGGTTCGGCTTCGACCGGGTGATGGCTATTTCAGCNGNGCATGGACGGGGCATCGCGGAGNTGAAGANCTNTCTNAACGAATTGAGTGGCGANGATCGCGATGNGGCNGTCAACGANGGTATTCCTGTTGCGGTGATTGGACGTCCAAACGTNGGCAAATCGACTCTGGTTAACGCGATAGTNGGTGAACAACGACAGATCGTNTCCAATGAACCGGGCACAACGCGNGACGCGATCACCGTGCCNGTGNATCGGGACGGNGTTGACTACANNTTTATCGANACCGCTGGTGTTCGTAGGAAAGGTCGGNTTTCGGATGTCATCGAAAANTTCTCTATCGTCAAAGCGCTGTCGGCGATGGATCGGTCGCACGTNGCGTTACTTATGNTTGACGCGCNGGAAGGGGTGGTCGATCAAGATTTGCACTTGTTNGAGTACGCGGCGGATGCTGGCACAGGGGTTGTNTTATTGGTTAACAAGTGGGATGGGCTNGGNAGNGAACATCGACTGCGGGCGAAGGCAGAGNTACAGCGCCGNCTCCGAATTGCACCGTGGATCCCCGTCCACTTTATTTCGGCGCTGCATGGGAGTGGNGTNGGCGAACTTTTCGCCGTTCTTCAACGCGTAAATCGNGCNGGCGCTTTNGATGTAAAAACNCCGGAGCTTACGCGAGTTTTNGAAAAAGCGGTTCTCGATCATCCGCCGCCTAGNANTAGGGGTCGTACGATTAAATTACGNTANGCNCACAAGGTTGGGGAGCANCCTCCGTCAATATTGATTCATGGGAATCGGACCGAGGCATTACAACCGAGCTATGTCAGGTANTTGGAGAATCGTTTCCGCGACGCATTCGACCTCACNGGGTTACCGGTANGGCTGCGTTTTCGAACATCGGATAATCCGTTCAAGGATCGTCGCAATGAACTCAACCGGCGACAATTGAAACGCCGNGAACGGCTTATTCGCCATTCGCGGAAGCGTTGATTACGGNGANAAAGANCAGAGGATCGANGCGAGNTCCTTGCAGGCTCACNCTCCAATGCAGGTGGGGCCCGGTGGCCCTTCCAGTTGCGCCAACGGTACCTANGATCGAGTCTTGTTCGANCNGTTGCTNNTGATGCACGTTGACCNTGNTNAGGTGGCAAAGCATTGAGATAAACCCGCCNCCGTGGTCAACGAGGACGGTNTTTCCGTTGAAAAAGAAGTTNCCTACGACCCTGATGACACCAGNTGCAGGGCTTTTAACNGNNGTTCCGTGTTCTGCCGCGATATCGACTCCCGAGTGAGGATTCCGCGGTTGACCGTTAAAAAAGCGTCGAAATCCAAATTCGCTCGTNACNACGCCTTGGACNGGAAGGGTGATTGGACGCAAACGTTTTGGCATTGGAGAAAATTGGNTGTAAACGTTTTGCATCAATGCNGATTCTGCTTCGATTCGTTCCAAATCGCTGGGTAGAGGNTCTACCAAGCGCTGGTTTTCNANGGTCAAATGTTGTTCACGATACGTTTTCGCGATGACCTTAAATGGTAATTCGGTTCTCGACTTTGNTGACTGNACGATAATGGTGTGGNNGCCGACCTTCGNGGTTAGAGGTAGTGCCACGATGGCACGGTTATCGAGTNGGAGTTGTTGAANCTCGTTAAAGAAGACATTTNTTGTCGATANGGGGAGACGTATTTCGACGACCCCGCCGGGGACGCCGANGGGAATGGCAGCGACCGANGGTAGAGCAAACAGANAGACNATAACTCTATAGATCGGACTCGGNCCGTTCGTGAGTANGAATGACTTCGGCTTCAATAGTGCCGTCGGTTATATGCGCGANAATCGTTTCTCCNGGGTTGACTTGGTCAANNGTAGAAATCGGTTGACCCCATTGAGAGCCATCGGGAAGTGCGACGATGCCATAGCCCCGTTCCAATGTGTCTAAGGGACTGACGGCNTTAAGNGCGCGCACNAGAGANTTCANATAGTTGTNTGAACTCGCGNCTTTAAGTTGGACGGCTCGTTGAATGCTGGTGAGGAGATTATTAATTGCACTCGAACGAGCATTAACCGCAGCTAATGGATTCGATTTTCGGAACAGCTGGTTTGCGTGTTGTAACGAGATTTCGGCGTTTACCAATACTCCGGAGGTGCGTTGCGACATTCGTTGATGTAACTCCTTTATCCTCTCGGTTTTTATTTTGATGGCACGACCGGGATGGATCAGTCGATTGCTACTAGCCGATAGGGCCTCCCGACTACGAAGGGCCCGTGATTCGATGAACATCTGCAAAGAATTTCGAGTGCGGNTGATNGATGNGGCCAATTCAAGCNCAGAAGGCGTGATCAATTCCGATGCGGCTGACGGNGTGGCNGCCCGATGATCGGCNACAAAATCCGAAATGGTGTAATCGGTTTCGTGCCCNATGGCCGATACGATAGGTATTCGGGATGCTGCTATGNCACGCGCGACNGTTTCGAGGTTGAACGCCCAAAGNTCTTCGATTGAGCCCCCGCCGCGTGCAAGNACGACNACATCGGGAACCGGAANCAAGGTGTCGANTTGGTTTAATGCNNTGAGGATTTCATNTTCAGCCTCGANGCCCTGAACCGCNGTCGGAATNAGAATTAAGTTCACNATCGGGTAACGTCGTTCGATGACNGNAACGATGTCCTGGAATGCCGCGCCTGTTGNGGAACTAATGACGACAATGCAGCGNGGCATGGTCGGNATGGGTTTTTTGAGCTCTGAATCGAACAGACCCTCATCTGAGAGTTTTATCTTTAGTCGCTCGAACGCGGCACGCAACTCACCTTCACCGGCGGGCTCTATATGTTCGACAAGGGCTTGAAAATCGCCACGTGTTTCGTAAAGCGTTAGTTTTGCGCGTATGACTACGTGCATTCCATCCGATATCGGGTGTCGTATCGAACGATTGCGGTTGACAAACATCGCGCAGCGTAGCTGCGAACGGTCATCCTTAAGGCTGAAATACCAATGGCCTGATCTCGGCTGTCTGAAATTTGATACTTCGCCTTCGATTTGGATGAGGGGATACGCCTCCTCAATCAGCACCCTCGCCTCCGAGGTTACTTCGCTCACGCTGCGGATTGGTTGGTTGTGGTCTAAGGGAAGCACGAAGTCAGATTAAGCCTGCCTCACGGGAGTGACAAGCCTCGGTGTTGACGTGCGACTGCGTGTGTTTACAGAGACGGCCACCAGCGCGTAAGATTGCGCGCTTACTTTCCGGAGGGCAAACATGCTGCGGATTGTTAACGAAGCACTAACCTTCGATGACGTCCTGCTGCTGCCCGCATACTCTAAAGTCCTGCCTTCCGAGGTCGAGTTAACCACTCAGCTCACCCGAGACATCGTCCTCAATATTCCGTTGATGTCTGCTGCTATGGACACCGTAACGGAATCTCGTTTGGCCATCGCTTTAGCACAAGAAGGTGGCATCGGTATCGTGCACAAGAACATGCCGCTGGAAGATCAGGCACGAGAGGTCCGCGCTGTGAAGAAGTTTGAGAGCGGTATTATTCGCGACCCCGTGACAATCGGTCCTGGCGCGACCGTTGGCGATCTACGTACGCTGACCTCGGAGCGGCAGATTTCGGGGGTGCCAGTGGTGGAGGGAACAAACCTTCTGGGGATTGTTACAAGCCGAGATATTCGCTTTGAAAACCGGATGGAAGCGAAAGTAAAGGATGTTATGACTTCCCGTGATCGTCTAATCACCGCCCGCGAAGACGCATCGTTCGAATCTATCACCGAATTGTTGCAGTCCCATCGGATTGAAAAGGTACTTCTGGTTAACGATGATTTTGAATTGAAAGGTATGGTAACGGTGAAGGACATCACCAAAGCCCAAGCCTATCCAAACGCGTGCAAGGATGCGCTGGGGCAGCTTCGTACTGGAGCTTCGGTTGGGACTAGTGACGAGACCGACGAACGAGTTGCGGCTTTAGTTGAAGCAGGCGCTGACATCATCGTGGTTGATACTGCACACGGTCATTCACAGCGTGTATTAGATCGCATAAGTTGGATAAAACAAAAGTATCCCGATGTTCCCATTCTTGGCGGGAATGTGGCGACGCGCGACGGTGCGCGTGCCTTGATTGATGCGGGTGTCGATGCTATCAAAGTGGGTATTGGCCCTGGCAGTATTTGTACAACGCGGGTTGTCTCAGGGATCGGCGTTCCCCAGATTACGGCCATTGCAGAAGTTGCTGCGGAATCAAACGGCGATGCAGTCCCGATTGTTGCTGACGGTGGCGTCAGATTTTCCGGGGATATTGCGAAAGCAGTGTGTGCAGGCGCTAACGTTGTCATGGTCGGCGCGCTGTTAGCCGGAACGGACGAGGCGCCGGGAGACGTAGAGTTATACCAGGGCCGTACTTATAAGTCGTATCGGGGCATGGGTTCTCTCGGAGCGATGGCCGAACAGCATGGTTCTAGTGACCGATACTTCCAGGAACCTGAAAACGATCTTGGTAAGTTGGTGCCGGAAGGCGTGGAAGGACGGGTGCCTTACCGGGGTCCTGTCGGTCCAGTGGTGCATCAACTGATGGGCGGATTAAGGGCTTCGATGGGGTATACGGGATCAGAAACAATCGAGGTGATGCGCAAAGAGCCTGAATTTGTCCGAATTTCCTCGGCGAGCCTTTCAGAGAACCATGTGCACGATGTGGCTATAACCAAAGAAGCGCCCAACTACCCGGTAAGCTAGCGAGGCGGGAGCGAGTAAATCCATGTCTGCCGCCGACATTCAAACTGAACGTATTCTCGTCATCGATTTTGGTTCGCAAACGACCCAACTGATCGCCCGACGAATACGAGAAAGTGGCGTTTATTGTGAAATTCACCCTTTTGACATCGATTCCGGGTTTATTAAGGAATTTGCGCCACGAGGCGTGGTTCTTTCGGGCGGGCCGGAAACTGTTACGGATGTGGATACTCCGCGTATACCGGACGGTGTATTCGACCTAGGTGTGCCAGTTCTTGGTATTTGTTATGGAATGCAGGCAATGGCGGCGCAGTTTGGAGGCACCGTGCAGAGTTCTTCCGAACGCGAATTCGGTCCGGCACGTGTCTTCAACCGAGGTGGGCCCCTTTTATCGGGGCTTGGCAATGAACTTGACGTTTGGATGAGCCACGGTGACAGAGTCACTGAACTTCCTCCTGGGTTCGTACTTAGCGCGTCGACACAAAATGCCCCTATCGGGGCAATGAATCATGAGAGCCAACCATTTTTCGGACTGCAGTTTCATCCGGAAGTTACTCATACAACGGCAGGGGCAGCATTGTTCAGACGCTTCGTGATTGAGCTCTGTGGTTGTGAAGGTCTATGGACGGCCGAGAACATCATAGATGATGCGGTTACTCGCATCAGGGAAAAAGTCGGTGATGATAAGGTCATCCTTGGACTATCAGGCGGCGTTGACTCGAGCGTGGTGGCGGCCTTGCTCGCGCGAGCGATTGGCGAACAGCTCGTGTGCGTATTTGTCGATAATGGCCTGTTGCGAAAAAACGAACGTGAGGAAGTAGAGGCAACATTTGCCGGAAAAGACGGGCAATCGTTGAATTTGGTGGTGGTCGACGCGGCCAATGAGTTTGTCGAGCGTCTTTCCGACATCGGCGATCCCGAGGAAAAGCGCAAGATCATCGGGGCCGCGTTCATCGAAGTCTTTGAAAGAGAGGCTAAGAAACACGATGGGGTAAGGTGGCTGGCGCAGGGAACGATATATCCAGACGTTATCGAATCAGCGGCTTCTAAATTTGGGAAAGCTCATGTCATCAAATCGCATCACAACGTCGGCGGACTTCCCGATCGAATGCAGCTGTCTTTGGTAGAGCCTCTTCGGGAACTGTTTAAGGACGAGGTGCGACAAATCGGTCTAGCGCTTCGATTACCTTACGATCGAGTTTTTCGACACCCGTTTCCCGGTCCAGGACTGGCGGTTCGCGTCATGGGTGAAGTTCGACAGACATACCTCGAGGTATTGCGGGAGGCGGATGCGATATTTCTCGAAGAGCTTAGACGAGCCAATCTCTATAACTCGGTGAGCCAAGCTTTCGTCGTATACCTTCCCGTACGATCGGTAGGTGTGGTAGGCGACTCAAGACGGTACGAGCACGTCGTTGCACTACGAGCGGTCGAAACAACGGATTTCATGACCGCCGATTGGGCGCAACTGCCCCACGAGCTATTAGGACATGTCGCAAATCGGATCGTTAACGAAATCCCCGGTATTTCGCGCGTCGTATATGACGTATCGAGTAAGCCACCGGCAACCATCGAGTGGGAATGATCTCGTGAAAAAAGGTTCTTGATTGACTAACGTTTCGCAAGATACATGCTACATGGAAGCTGCGTTAGAACAGGCCAAATTGGCTGTGTTCGCTGACGAAGTCCCAGTAGGTGCGGTCGTTGTATATGACGACGAAATCATTGGTCGGGGTTACAACCAACCGCGTATGTTGGCTGACCCCACCGCGCATGCAGAAATAGTCGCATTACGCGCGGCATGCGCTCACACAAACAACTACCGGCTGCCTGGAGCGACAGTGTATGTCACGTTAGAACCCTGTTTGATGTGCATCGGTTCGTTGATTCACGCCCGAGTTTATCGCTTGGTATACGGGGCGGCGGAACCTAAGACTGGGGCGGTCGAAAGCACTTGTCGGACGCTCGATGACTTACCACATAATCACGCCATGAAAGTGTCTACGCGTGTGCTAGAAACAGAATGCAAATGTCTCGTCCAGACCTTTTTCAAGGCGAGGAGGTAGGGTTTTGGCGCAATGCGTTGGCTTGTTCGGACAGAAGATTAACGGAAGCGATTAATGTCGCAGGTAGAGGTATTAACAGGACGTCCAGCATTTTCCAGAAATAAGCTGGGTAAGGTACGTGATCGTTTGCGCATGATCGACGATTCGGTAGGAGAGGTAGATGCTGAGTACGTTCATTTCCTGCACACGGTGGAGACTTTCCCAGAAGAAACACGGGAAGTGGTTGAGGCGCTGCTCAACTATGGACCAATGCATCAACCTCGCGAAGATGGTCGCAAACCTTATTGTGTCGTGGTCCCGCGAATCGGGACGACATCACCCTGGTCGAGTAAAGCAACGGATATATTTCGGCTAGTAGGTGTCCCGGGAATCAATCGCGTTGAAAGGGGGGTTCGGTGGTTTATCGACTCTGCCGACGATCGGTTCGCTCGTTTATTACACGATCGCATGACGGAAACGGTCATTTATGGCGAGGCGTTTTCCATGATCTTCGACCGGTCCGCGCCGGGCCTTCTGGGCGAAATCGATCTCTCGGGTGAACCCGAAGTGGCACTGTCTGGGGCCAACGTTGAGTTAGGGTTGGCACTATCAGACGACGAGATCGAATACCTGGTAGCGGCATATGCCGAATTGGGTCGAAATCCAACCGATGTCGAACTCATGATGTTTGCGCAGGCCAACTCGGAGCACTGCAGACACAAAATATTTAATGCGACCTGGCTAATTAACGGATCGCGTCAGCAACAGTCCTTGTTTCAGATGATCCGCAACACCCATCGCAGTATTAACGGGAAAGGGATTCTCTCTGCATATTCCGACAATGCTGCGGTGATTGAGGGGCCTGTCGTCGCGCGGTTCTTCCCAGACGCAGCGGACCAGATTTACCGAGTTGTCGAAGAACCGGCCCATATCGTGATGAAAGTGGAAACGCATAATCATCCAACTGCGATCGCTCCATACGCTGGAGCCGCAACGGGCTCGGGCGGGGAGATTCGAGATGAGGGTGCGGTCGGCCGAGGATCGAAACCGAAAGCCGGCCTCTGTGGTTTCACCACGTCGCACCTCGAAATTCCGGGTGACATACAGCCTTGGGAGACTCGTTTTGGGAAACCGGAGCGAATTGTTTCGGCACTCGACATAATGTTGGAGGGACCCGTGGGCGCAGCCGCGTTTAACAACGAATTCGGACGACCCGCTCTTTGCGGGTATTTTCGGACATTCGAACAACGAGTGGACGCGTTTTCCGAATGGGGATACCACAAACCAGTTATGGTTGCCGGTGGCTTGGGCACCATCCGTGGCTGCCATATCGATGCGGACGAAATTCCTGTTTACGCTCATTTAATCGTATTGGGTGGACCAGCCATGTTGATTGGGCTCGGGGGTGGCGCTGCCTCTAGCGTAGGTTCTGGTACTTCGTCGAGCGAACTAGATTTTGCATCGGTACAACGAGATAACGCGGAGATGCAACGCCGTTGCCAGGAAGTAATTGATCGATGCGTAGCGTTGGGGCCACAAAATCCGATCCTCCACATTCACGATGTAGGCGCAGGAGGTCTCTCGAACGCGATACCTGAGCTCGTTAATGACGCGAGGCGAGGTGGCCGTATCGATCTTCAAGCTATCCCCAATGCTGATCCTGCGATGTCACCGATGGAGGTCTGGTGTAACGAAGCTCAGGAACGCTATGTACTTGCAGTGGCACAAGAGGAACTCGAACGTTTTGATTCGATCTGTCGGCGCGAACGGTGCCCGTTCGCGATCGTCGGCCAAGCGACTGAAGAGAAAATACTTCAGGTTAAGGACAGCGAAACGGGCCTCACAGTTGTTGATCTCCCTCTTTCAACTTTGCTTGGTAAACCTCCCAAGGTGCAGCGCGTCTATCAAACTCAGACGAAACCCCTTGCACCGTCCGCATTTCCCGATGTCGATTTTGAGGAGGCTATCCGCCGAGTCTTGCGTTTCCCAGCCGTCGGATCCAAGAAATTCCTTGTTACGATAGGTGATCGAAGTATCACCGGTCTTGTCGCGCGCGATCAGATGGTCGGGCGATATCAAGTTCCCGTCGCCGACTCAGCCGTTACCTTGGCTGGGTTCGATACGTATCGTGGAGAAGCAATGGCGATGGGTGAAAGACCTGCCCTCGCGACAGTTGATTCGGCGGCTTCTGCGCGGATGGCGGTGGCCGAGTCGTTGACTAACTTGATGGGCGTGCCCTTAGAGAGTCTTGATCGCGTCGTTCTGTCGGCAAACTGGATGGCTGCCGCCGATCACGAGGGTCAGAATCAAGCGCTTCACGAAGCTGTCAGCGCCGTTGGGCTGGAACTCTGTCCCGCTTTGGGGATCGCGATTCCCGTAGGAAAAGATAGTCTTTCGATGCAGACCTCATGGATCACGTCGGAGGATTCTCAATCCGTGACATCGCCCGTGACCGTGAATATCAGCGCGTTTGGTCCAATCACTGATGCTCGCAACGTAATCACACCGGAATTACGGCGTGGTGAAACGCAGTTACTTCTGCTCACGCTTAACCACAAGGCGCGGCTTGGGGGTAGTGCGATTTCGCAGATTTTTGACGGATTTGAGGACGAGTGCCCAGACATCGATGACGCGAAGATGCTAAAGGTTTTCCTAGAGACGGTACAAAAACTATGTGCGAATCGGCGCGTTCTAGCGTTGCATGATCGCTCCGACGGCGGGCTTATCGTCACGGTGCTTGAGATGGCTTTTGCAGGTCGGATCGGTGTAGATATTCTCGCTTCCGATAATGTCCTAGCGGACCTCTTCAACGAGGAGGTGGGCATTGTCGTCCAAGTTCCCATGAGCGATGTAGCGTCCGTTGAGACTGATGCAGTCGCGGCAAATATTTGCGTAGCCCACGTTGGTAGAACTCGAATGGACGAAGAAATTTTCGTTAACGTCAATGGACGCGAGGTTTTTCATTCATCGAGATCAGCGTTAGAACAAATATGGGCGACGACGAGCTATCAAATGCAGCGATTGCGTGACGACACCGAATGTTCCGACGAGGAGTACGGCATGATCAAAGCGCATGATTCAGGAGTGAGTGAGCGGTTGTTGTTTGATCCCTCTGACAACGTAGTTGCTTCTTTTACGAGTGCTCGTCCGCGGGTTGCTATTCTCCGAGATCAAGGGGTCAACGGTCAGATTGAAATGGCAGCGGCGTTCGACCGCGCCGGATTTGAAGCAGAAGACGTCCATATGTCCGATTTGTTTTCCGGGTTAAAAGATCTTTCGGACTTCCGCGTACTTGCCGCGTGTGGCGGCTTTTCGTATGGAGATGTTCTAGGCGGCGGTGGTGGCTGGGCTAAGTCGATTCTTTTTGACGAGGCCATTAGGGATCAGTTCCAACGATTCTTTGAGGAAGACACTTTTGCGCTAGGTGTGTGCAACGGCTGTCAGATGATGACTCAACTTAAAGAACTGATACCGGGCACGACGTCCTGGCCTCGCTTTGTGCGCAACCGTTCAGATCAATTCGAGGCTCGAACCGTGCAGGTCCGCGTCGCACTGAACGAGTCCCCTTGGCTCACGGCCTTTGGAGATAGTCGAATTCCGATACCGGTAGCGCATGGTGAGGGTCGAGCGGAGTTTGAAAACGCGAAAACCATGGCCGATTTTGAAGCGTCAGGAATGCTTGCTGCACAGTATGTGGACTCGCTCGGCGTTGCTACTTCGTACCCGGCCAATCCTAACGGTTCACCTGAAGGGATCGCGGGTATGACGTCAGCGACGGGCCGCGTGTTGGCCATGATGCCCCATCCAGAGCGCGTCTTCCGGACTATCCAAAATTCATACGTCGCTCTGGAGCATATTGATCGTGAAGATGGTCCATGGCTGCGCTTGTTTCGCAACGTTCGAGTCGCAGTAGGCTAATTTTTCGGGGTGAGTTTAAGGTTGACGACGAATCGGTCGTTTTTCGATGGATTCCACGTGCATTGGAAATTCGTCGGTTTGTCGGTCACGAAAATAGTGCTCCAGAGTTCGTTCTACTACCGGGAAAGCGAGTTCACCCCAGGGGATATCTCTTTCGGCGAAGACCCGCACTTCGACGGTTTCCTCACCGGCTGAAAAGAGCCCATCTCGCAATTTCGATCTGTAGAACATGTAGATTTGAGATATGTAGGGGAGATCGAAGATCGTATAAAGAGAGTCGATCTTGACACGCGCGCGAGCTTCCTCCCATGTTTCCCGAACGGCACCCTGTTCAGTGGTTTCGCCTTTTTCAAGGTAACCAGCAGGCAATGTCCAAAACCCCGAGCGTGGATTGATCCCGCGCCGACACAACAGGACGCCGCTGCCGTCAATCGCCAAGCAACCGACCACCACTTTAGGGTTGTCATAGTGGATCGCCCCACATGCGTCACAGACTGCCCTTGGACGATTGTCTCCGGGAGGAACCTTTAAGGTGATTGCCGCACCGCAGGTACTGCAAAACTTCATCGGATAATTGAGAGATTTCCGTGAAACATCCAAACGAAATTAACATGAAATGCGAACACCATTTGTAACGCAGTGTGGGCGGAGCGCAAAATGTATTTCTTGAAGGGGGCGTTCATGATTTACGAACTCGAAAGCCGACGTGTTAAAACGGAAGGCCAGTTCTTTGTAGCAGATACCGCAGTGGTTATCGGAGAGGTGACCTTGAAGAATCACGCGAGCGTCTGGTGGGGGGCGGTGCTGAGGGGCGACTACGACGCGATAATTGTTGGTCAAGAATCCAACATTCAAGACAATTGTGTGGTTCATATGGACGAAGATTTCCCGGTTTCGATTGGCGACCGCGTTACGGTGGGACATAAAGCGGTTTTACACGGGTGCACGATCGGAAATAACTCGCTAATAGGGATTAACTCCATTGTGATGAATGGAGCCATTATTGGTAACAACTGTCTTGTCGGTAGTAACACGTTGATTACCGAAGGCAAGGAAATCCCGGACGGATCTCTTGTCCTCGGTTCCCCGGGAAAAGTGATCCGGCAAATCTCTGGTGCGGAAATCGAAGAGATCACTGGGTTCTCAGAACGGTATGTNAANAACGCGCGTCGNTATCGNGAAGGTTTACNCGCGCAAANAATGTCGGAGGCNATATGACGNGAATAGGAACACCGCTTTCTANGTCNGGGACTCGAGCNCTGATGCTGGGATCGGGAGAACTAGGTAAGGAAGTGGTAATCGAATTCCAACGNCTNGGCGTTGAAGTGGTCGCGGTCGATCGATACGCCAACGCGCCGGGNATGCAAGTAGCCCATCGGAGTCATGTNATCAATATGTTGGATGCCGATGCGNTGCGTCAGGTTATTTATGANGAAAAACCCGATCTCATCGTTCCGGAGATAGAAGCAATAGCGACGGCGACACTNGTCGAGCTCGAAGCTGAAGGATTNCGNGTCATTCCGACTGCTAACGCTGCGCGATTGACGATGAACAGGGAAGGCATCAGACGTCTTGCGGCNGAATCTCTCGGNATTCAAACCTCNCCCTATNTATTTGCTGCNACCGAAGAAGANTACNTGGCAGCTGTNAAGGAANTTGGGACGCCNTGTATCGTTAAGCCGGTCATGAGTTCTTCNGGCAAGGGACAGTCCACCGTNGCTAATCCAGCNGAAGCTCTTGCCAGTTGGACGTATGCGCAAGAAGGTGCACGTGGCGGCGCAGATAAGGTGATTGTCGAAGGGTTCGTAGATTTCGATTACGAAATCACNCTATTAACGGTGCAACACGTTGATGGTGTTGCCTTTTGCGAGCCNATTGGGCATCGGCAGGANGGNGGTGATTACCAAGAATCNTGGCAACCGCANCCNATGAGCCNTTCCGCACGTGCGGAATGNGAGCANATCGCTGCTCNAGTCACTGGCGAGNTGGGNGGCCATGGAATCTTTGGCGTGGAGTTTTTTATCGAAGGTGACGAAGTTTGGTTTAGCGAAGTCAGTCCAAGGCCCCACGATACNGGTATGGTGACATTGATCAGTCAGGATCTGNCTGAGTTNGCCCTTCANGTTCGGGCGATTCTCGGNATGCCAGTGCCGGNGATCAGNCAGAGAGGACCGGCNGCGTCCGCNGTCATTATTGCTGAAGGAGATTCCTCCAGTATCNTCTTTGGAAACTTGGANCGTGCGNTAGCGGNGCCTGATACCCAGCTTCGNCTCTTCGGNAAGCCTGAAGTGCTCGGAGAACGNCGAATGGGTGTTGGNCTGGCGCTCGGTNGNGACCTGGAAGAAGCTCGTGCNAAAGCCTTAACCGTNGCACAGATNGTNTCTGTCGAGCTCGAATAAATGGCGGCGTCTAGCANCAACTGACGGTCTNCCNGATCGGCACTATTGGCGTTCGGTTACCCCTGGGCTTATAGTTCGCGCTCNTGTGAGGCNCGNNTTGTGGCGATTGATAAAACAACCCANGGNTCCTGTAAATCGCAGATTCGGTTAGTGGTGCGGAAGTTGNNGGACCCGCATNCCNGCGAATNTGTGCTCAAAANACNATTGTCTGNTCTATTTGCTCTGCGACTGCCGGCNTAGCCGGCAACCATCTTTGAANAGGGCCGTAAATGCCCGACTTAANGAANCCCTCAANGACAAAACTGGCTAGAGATNTCCGATGAANGAGCAGCAGCAATCAGGACGTCGCCGCGGTGCGATGCCGTTNCATAAATACAGACCTTTCAAACCCGTCGAACTTACGGAACGTCNGTGGCCTGANCGTACACTGAATAAAGCTCCACGCTGGTGCAGCGTTGATTTGAGGGATGGCAACCAAGCCCTTATCGATCCNATGAATGTTGACGAGAAGCNGCGCATGTACGAATTGCTGCTTGAGCTCGGCTTCATCGAAATTGAGGTNGGATTTCCAGCNGCGTCNCAACCAGATTTTGATTTCATTCGAAAGATCATCGANGGCGGAATGGTACCCGAGAACGTGACCATTCAGGTCCTGTGTCAGGCAAGACGCGAATTGATCGATCGGACTGTNGAGGCTTTAGCGGATGCGCCNAACGCAATATTCCATTTGTACAACTCGACATCGGNNTTGCAACGGCGGGTCGTTTTCGANATGGATCGCCCAGGTATTGTNGACCTGGCGGTTCAGGGAACGCGTCTCGNTAAAGAAGGCTTACAACANCTGGNTGGTACAAACGTTACGTTTGAATATTCCCCGGAGAGCTTTACGGGTACTGAACTCGATTTTGCNANTGAAATTTGTGACNCGGTAGTTGAGGCGTGGGGTGGGACCAGCGAAGACAAAGTCATCATCAACCTGCCGTCGACCGTTGAAATGGCGACACCGAACATATACGCAGATCAAATCGAGTATTTCTGTCGAAATTTTCGACAGCGNGAATCGNNCGTTATCAGTTTGCATACCCACAATGATCGNGGCACNGGGGTTGCCGCNACNGAGCTNGCCTTGATGGCNGGNGCTGAGAGAGTCGAAGGAACNNTGTTTGGGAACGGTGAGCGNACCGGTAATTGTGACATTGTCACGGTCGCCATGAACTTATTTTCGCAAGGCGTCGATCCTGAACTCGACNTGCGAGACATGCCGAATATCCGATCNACGGTTGAAGAAATTAACAAGCTTCCGGTCCACGAACGCCATCCGTACGCCGGNGATCTTGTATTCACAGCATTTTCGGGGTCNCACCAAGATGCAATCAAAAAGGGTATGGCGNGGTTGGGCTCCGGTCATTGGGAGGTCCCCTACCTACCNATAGACCCTTCGGATGTCGGTTCCTCATATAAGGAAACGNTCAGGGTGAATAGCCAATCGGGNAAAGGAGGTGTCGGATTTGTTCTCGAGCAGCATTTCGGGATCGTGNTACCGAGGGCGATGTTGGTNGAGTTTTCTCNTGCTGTACAAATCCTCACNGAATCACTGAACCGCGAAGTAACGCCGGAAGAAATTCGNGGGTCGCTTATCGAAGANTATGTTGTTGATAGTGGNCCATANCGGCTGATTGATTACGATTTGCGGCGCGGTGANGGGNAATCGCAGAGATGCGAGGCGAAGATNGAGATNTCCGAAAATACAGTGTCGATATCGGGTGACGGTTCGGGGCCGATTGAAGCGTTTGTTAACGGGATGGTNGAGACGCTNAACGAACCATTGAACATCGTCGATTACCATGAGCACGCATTGACATCGGGTANCGATTCGGTNGGAAAGGATGCTGCCGCGATCTGTCTACTCGCAATTGATAACGGATCCGACCGGTGCTACGGCGTTGGATTAAGCCAAAACACTATTACCGCTTCGCTACAGGCCATCATTTCGGCGGTNAATCGGCGTTGGAAACAGCGGTAAAGGAATAATTCACTCGTATTCGTCGTCCTCATCGGGATCTGGCTCAGGNAAATCNGCTTGAGAAATACGTACAGTCTTGACTACATTGTCCGAAATTTGGAGCGTCTCGAGTAGGTAACGACCGATTCGCAGGCATACATTTGTTTCGGGAATGAATTCGAGGTGCTCAAGGATTAGCCCATTTATTGTACGTGGACCGATGGTGGGCAGCTCCCAACCGAGCGCTCGATTAATGTCGCGCAATAGCGCCATACCTTCAATGAAATAAGACCCATCGTTTTGAGGATGAATTTCCNGNATGTCGGAAGCGAAATCNGTGGTGAATTCNCCCACAATTTCTTCAAGAATATCCTCGAGCGTGACGATGCCTTGTATTTCTCCATACTCATCAACGACTAGGGCGATACGNTTCTTGTTTNTCTGAAAGTTGATCANCTGGGNAGGCAGCGGCGTGCCTTCNGGGACGAAATACGGTTCTTCCGTTTCCTNAAGTAATTCCGAACGACTAAAGGCAGCTTGCGTTAAAAAGCGGCTTGCNCGACGNAAATGCAGGATACCCAAGACGTTATTGATGGTTTCCCGATAGACGGGAAGACGCGTGTGCTGGGAGTTGACGATTTCCCCAACGATATCCGNGTGGGATNCGTCGATGTTGATNCCAGCTATTTCGGCNCGCGGNACCATAATGTCGTCNACCNTNACGTTGTCGAGATCTAGTACACCAAGCAACATGTTCTGACGTTGTTGTGGTAAATCGGCGCCCGAGTCGACGACGGTTCTAAGCTCTTCCATACTGAGATCCCCNGGAACCGCGGCAGTGCGTGACTTAAAGGGCTCAACGATCGCGTTGCTGATCCAGTTAACTGCAGCTACCAGCNGCCATGAGACCTTGAGTAGNGGGTCAAGAATGTACGCCGAAGGGAATGCGATCGCTTCGGGACGTTCCGCAGCTATNGTCTTCGGNGCGATCTCCGCAAAAATCANGAAATAGANGGTAAGCACAATGGGTGCTANGACTAGGCCGGTGTCACCAAATATCCNAACGCCGATCACTGCNGCCACNGTCGCNGCNANGTTGTTAACCAGATTATTGCCNATGAGAATCACACCCAAGAGGCGGTCTTGCCTCCGTAGAAGCCGATTGGCTTTCCGCGCGCCACGGTGCTTTTTCCTGACCAGGTTTTTTAACCGATAAGGATTCAGCTTCATCATGGCCGTTTCAGAACTTGAGAAATAAGCNCTCAACAAGGTCANAACGAGAATCGNNAANAAAAGTANCGTNGTNGGTANTGTGACGNNTTCCATTCCTAGCCTCGCTGAAGTAGNAATTCGATCACGAACTTCGTGCCGAAATAGGCGAGNGCAAGCAACACGAACGCCACCAACGACCATCGTGTCGTAGTGACTCCGCGCCATCCAAATTTTGTGTGGCCGGCGAGTAANNNNGTATAGACGACCCATGATGCGACGGAAAGTACNGTGTGNTGTTGACTAAGATGTTCGGAGAATTTGTCNGCGAGNAACACGAAGCCNGTNGCAATTGAAACGGTGAGAATNGCAAGACCCGCCCAAAGAAANCGAAAAAGCATGGCTTCNAGTGATTCGAGNGGNGGTAAGAGNTGGAACAGGTCAATGGCAGCTCGATTTCGTATTCGTCGNTCCATCGTCAGCACCAAGACGGATTGGCACGCTGCTAACGTCAGTATGGAATACGCNACGACGCTAACCACGATGTGAAAGAGCAAAGGGGNTGAAACGGNGCGTGGNGTNGCAGTTGGGCTGAATGCGAGTGCNTGCACAGCGAGACAACCCGCAACCGTTAGAATCGATATTAGAAAGACGAATACATAGAGGTTGTGAACGGGTTCACGAATCGAAGCTAGTAATACGGCAACGTTAATTGTNAGGGAAATCAGTGCTGCAACATTGAAAAATGACAGATCTATCCCCGAACTAGTNTCAAGGACGCTGTACACGAATAGGCCGTGANAAATAAGGGCNGGTAGCACAAAGCGAACAAGNTCGGACNGACGCGTAACGGTNCGAGTAATCAAANTACGGACTTGCGAATACGAGCCAAGTAGATAAAAAGAGATGGCAANGATACCGGGTAAGGCCGGATTCATTCGNGCTGATGGTTGCGTTANGGACGATTAGTCTGGCACATCCGATGAATGCCGTGAAGGTCNNGTTCCNGGNCCCTATAATTGGCTAAGAAANAGGAAGACGGATGTTTGAAAGTTTAAGCGATCGACTTTCGCGGNCCGCACGCGGGTTGGCAGGGAAACGGCTCACCGAAACAAACATTCAAGATGCACTTAGAGAGGTGCGTCGATCGCTTTTGGAGGCCGATGTTGCACTAGACGTCGTCNCGAGTTTCGTNGCGAGCGTNCAACAGCGGGCGATCGGCGAGAAAGTTGTTTCTTCGTTGAANGCTCATGACGCTTTCGTAAAGATCGTGCATCGGGAACTCATCGAGTTGATGGGNGTNGCCAACGATTCGCTCGATCTCGCCGCGCCGCCGCCCGTCGTGGTGCTTATGGCGGGTTTGCAGGGCAGCGGCAAGACGACCACCGTTGCGAAGTTGGCGCGTTTCTTGAGGGAGCGGGAGGGTAAGAAAGTCGCCGTCGTCAGCGCTGACATATATCGNCCTGCGGCCATCGACCANTTACGTCGGCTAGCGGAAGANGTGCAAGCTCGATTTATTGCGAGTACCCAATCGGAGTCTCCACTGGATATTGTTAATCGAGCGCTGACCGACGCGCGCACTCAATTTGACGACGTTTTAATCGTCGATACCGCCGGGCGACTTAGTATCGACGAAGAGATGATGACGGAAATAGCTTCACTGCATCAAGCGCTGACTCCGGTAGAAACTTTGTTTGTCGTTGACGCCATGACTGGGCAGGACGCCGCGTTAACGTCAAAGGCGTTCGACGAAGCTATTCCACTGACGGGTGTTGTTCTTACCAAAGCGGACGGTGATGCTCGGGGTGGTGCCGCTCTTTCGGTTCGCGCGGTNACNGGTAANCCGGTGAAGTTCTTAGGNACCGGTGAAAAAAGCGACGGATTAGANGCGTTCCACCCAGATCGAATTGCCTCNCGAATTCTCGGAATGGGTGACGTTTTAACACTTATCGAAGAAGTCGAACGTAAGGTCGATAAGAAGAAAACATCGCGGCTCGCCCGGAAGATCAAGCGCGGTCGCAAGTTCGATCTTGAGGATTTTCGCGAGCAGCTGGGGCAGATGGCTCAATTAGGGGGCATGTCAAATATGCTCGAAAAGCTTCCTGGCGGAGGGATGTTGCCGGCGAACGCTCAAGGCCAGGTCGACGATGATGAGTTAGCTCAACTGACGGTGATGATCGATTCAATGACGGTTCATGAACGGCGGTTTCCGGATGTGATCAACGGTTCGCGAAAACGTCGAATAGCCTTGGGCAGCGGATCACAAGTACAGGATGTCAATCGACTTCTTAAGCAGCACAAACAAATGCAGAAAATGATGAAAAAAGTTACTCGGCGAGGTGCCATGGAAAAAATGATGAGGGACGTTGGGCAGACTCAACCGACATGGAGACCCCAACGCCGACGTTAGTTTAAATAGTCGAGCGGGGCGATACGTAATGTTCCCTAACGGCAAACTGTTGCTGTAGAATCCCGCGCCTCTATCCACCTGAATGGAACCAATGGTCGTTATTCGGCTTGCTCGGCATGGAGCGAAAAAGGCGCCTTTTTATCACCTGACCGTTGCGAATCGGTCGGCACAGCGCGACGGCCGGTTTATCGAGCGCGTAGGGTTTTTTGATCCAAACGCGCGAGGGAACGCGGAACGTTTACGCGTCGACTTGGGTCGCATCGATCACTGGGTGTCGGTAGGAGCCCAGATGAGCGACCGCGTGCGCAGTTTAGTCGTCGAAGCTCGAAAACGATCGGTTGACGAAGCGCCGACGGTAACGACCGAGTAACGGATATGCCGTCCACGTGGGCGGATACTGTCGTTGTGATTGGCCGGATAGGTCGTCCATACGGGATCAAAGGCTGGGTTCACCTGCAGTCATACACGGAGCCGTCTGGTAATCTCATCGAGTATCGACCGTGGTTGATAAAAACCTCAAGTAGACATGGGTGGGAGCAACGGGATTGCCTGGATGTTAGGGCTTATCGGCAGAGTTTCGTGGGACTGTTCGCGGGGATCGAAGATCGTACTGAAGCCGCAAAACTTTCAGGTGGACACCTCGGCGTCCCAGTGGAGACCTTTCCGGAACCGAAGGCAGACGAATATTANTNGCATCAACTTATCGGGCTGCCNGTGATCAATGAGAACAAAGTTGCACTTGGAATCGTAGACGACTTGATGTCAACCGGTGCTAACGACGTTCTTGTGGTTAAGAACGTGGCAGGGGANCGGCTAATCCCCTTTGTTGCGAACACNGTGGTTTCGGTGCAACTTGGCGAGTCAATTTTAGTTCGATGGCCGGAAGATTGGGACTAGAACGAGATGTGGGCTGGAATCGTCAGCATTTTCCCGAACTTAATCCGCACCGTGCTGAACGAAGGTGTTGTCGGACGTGCGGTCGCGAGAGGTGATTTAGGACTGGACATATTCGACCCGCGNGATTATGCCGAGGACAATCACAGAACGGTTGATGACCGGCCGTTTGGCGGTGGACCCGGGATGGTTATGATGGCTGGCCCTTTGTCCGCCAGCGTTTCGGAGGCGCGTCGACTTTGTCCAACAGAAAATCCAGTAACGGTCTATCTGTCGCCACAGGGAACGAAGTTTACGCAGTCGCTAGCGAATGAATTGGCGACATTACCAGGTCTGGTACTTGTGGCAGGTCGCTATGAGGGCGTGGATGAGCGGTTTATTGAACGCGAAACCGATCTCGAACTATCCATTGGCGATTTTGTGCTTTCCGGCGGGGAGCTAGCCGCGATGGTGGTTCTTGACGCAGTCGCGCGACTATTGCCAGGGGTNGTCGGGAATCCCGACTCAATAAAATGTGAATCACATATGGACGGANTGCTCGACTTTCCGCACTATACGCGACCGCGGGAATTTGATGGAGATGGTGTTCCCGANGTCCTACTGCAGGGTAATCATATGGCCATCGAGGAATGGCGACAAAAACAAGCGCTCTGTCGGACGTGGTTGAAGCGGCCAGACATGCTCCTGGGCAAGGAGTTGAACCAAGCCGAACGNGCCATGCTTATGGAAGTGATAGATACAATTGGTGAAACGTCATAACCATCGGTTGGTGACGAAGGAGATTGGATCGATGCGTCGGAATAAAACGATCGAAGCGATCGAAAACGAACAGATGAAGGATGGTGTCCCGACCTTCAGACCAGGAGACACTGTTTCAGTAGAAGTTCGCGTACGTGAAGGTGGCAGAGAGCGTATACAGATATTTGACGGCGTTGTGATTGGGAAACGAAATCGCGGAGTCAACTCTGCTTTTACCGTTCGTAAAATCTCTCACGGAGTGGGNGTGGAGCGTACTTTTCAAACTCATAGTCCGGCGATCGCGTCGATTCAAATCAAGCGCCGGGGCGATGTCCGTCAGGCAAAACTCTATTACCTACGGGAACTATCGGGNCGNGCGGCGCGAATAAAGGAGAAAGTCTAATTTCGCGCATCGAGGCGACGATGNTTTTCGTAGTTGCCTTGGTCTGAACGTCGGTGCCTCGGCGTAACGCAGAGGCGTCGGCAATCTCCCCCGAGATCGCNNCGTACCTGGAGGTTCTTTGGTTGCAACGCGGCTTGTCGCGGTCGACCCTAGACTCGTACCGCAGGGATTTAGTCGGTTTTAGCGATTGGTTCGAGGGTGATTTGCTCGATGTTACTGAAGTCGAGTTGTTGGATTATTTAAGCGTCCGTAATGACCAAGGAGTTTCTGCACGAACGGTAGCGCGACTACTTTCAACCCTAAGGGGCTATTTTCGCCATGCGCTTGAGCGTGGTGAACTTTCTGTGGATCCTACCGCTAACGTACTGAGTCCGACGCTCGGGAGGCGATTGCCCGAGACNCTGAGTGAAGACGAGGTCGAACGATTACTTATGGCGCCCGAACCTTCGCGGAGCGCAGTTGAATTCCGGGACCGAACGATGCTTGAGATTTTATACGCGGCGGGNCTAAGAATCTCAGAGTTGGTCGGGTTAACGNTGTCTTCGTTGAATCAACGTCAGGGCGTTGTGCGCGTGACGGGTAAAGGATCTCGTGAGCGTTTGGTCCCGGTCGGAGAAGCTGCNTTGCAATGGGTTGAAAGCTATNTACGGGATGGGCGGCCGACTCTGTTGCGAGGACGNGTCAGCGANGTCATGTTNCCTAGCTCNCGAGGCCAGGAAATGGCCCGACAGACCTTTTGGTATGCAGTCAAACGTTATGCGGCGCGCGCAGGTATCAGCTCGTCGGTTTCTCCGCACACACTGCGCCATGCGTTTGCGACGCATCTNTTGAACCATGGGGCCGATCTTCGGGCGGTACAGATGATGCTGGGCCATGCAGATTTATCGACTACCCAGATCTATACTCACGTAGCAAATGAGCGCCTTAAGGAATTGCATGCGACGCACCACCCACGTGGGTGATCGTTCCGCGATATCGGACGATCCAGTGGAATCGCCTTGCCGGAGGTATAAGCCGTGGCGGTGATCGCACGCGTGCTGATAGTTGTTGGTTTTTTTTCGGGCGTGTTACTCCGTGCAGACGTCATGGACCAAGCCGAGTTGGATGAGGTTCACGAAAGAGTTCGGACATTGTTACCGGAAATGCGTCCAGGACTAGCAATTGAACGGATAAAGAAAACACCGGTCGATGGCCTCTATGAAGTTCTACTTAATCAAGGCCGTACGTTATACATGAGCGCTAGNGGAGATTACTTNCTGGTCGGTGATATGTACGANTTTTCAAATGAGGGGATCATCAATCTACCTGATTTGGCGCGTCAAGAGAGTCGNAAAGAACTTATGGCAAAGGTTGACGCTGCGTCGGTAATCTCGTTTGAACCCAATGGTGGTACGCTAGCTACGGTAAGCGTCTTCACTGACGTTGATTGCACATACTGTCAAAAACTGCATCGCGAGATGCCTCAATATCACAAGAGAGGCATTGAAATTCGTTATCTCGCATATCCACGTGCTGGGATTGGTTCGGAGTCTTATTCGAAGATCGTTTCTGCATGGTGTTCTGACNACCCGCAACGAGCAATAACCACGTTAAAGCGCGGTGACAATATTCCAAAAAGGACGTGCCCGAATCCTGTAGCGGCGCAGTATGAACTGGGCGGTCGCATAGGAGTCACTGGAACGCCCTCGATAGTCTTGTCGGATGGTCGTATGTTGCCGGGTTATCTGCCCGCGGAAAAACTCGCNGAAGAACTCGGGATCTGAAAGTTTGGCTAAGAATTCCCTGCCCCATGAGAAGGTTNTGCGGATTGGTATTGCTGGGCTAGGNACAGTGGCGCAAGGCCTGCTGACTTTGTTGGTGGAAAACGCGGAACGAATCACTCGACAAGCGGGTATGCCGATCGAGGTGGTTCGCATCGCAAGCCGTTCTGCGAAGCCCGAAGTGGACGTCGGAACGGCGGNATTTGATACCAACTTGGAATCGCTCTTACACGATGATGTTGATGTTGTTGTCGAGTTAATCGGCGGTGTGGATGCGGCTCGCGAGCTGATTTCAAGTGCGCTGGCTCGAGGTAAATCGATCGTGACTGCAAATAAAGCGGTGTTGGCGGCGCACGCGAACGATTGGTTTAACGGNGACGCGATACTCGGTATCGAGGCATCGGTCGCAGGTGGAATCCCAATCATGAGNACGCTTAAAAGTGGCCTATCGGGNAATCGCATTGATTGGCTGGTTGGCATTATCAACGGAACTTGCAACTACATATTGACTGCGATGGATGAACAGGGAACGAGCTTCGCCGGCGCCTTAACGGAAGCACAGGAGTTGGGCTATGCCGAAGCGGATCCCGGGTTTGACGTGGACGGTGTTGATGCTGCGCAAAAATTGGCGCTGCTCGCAGCATTGGCATTCGACATCCCAGTAAGCATGGACGATATGTACATCGAAGGCATATCGGGAGTAACGGTGGAAGATTTACGGTATGCGCGCGAATTAGGTTTTCGGATTAGNCATGTAGGTATTGCCCGTCGAAACGAAGAGAAGTTTGAAACGAGGGTTCACCCTTCGCTCATTCCAGCAACTGATCTTGTCGGCGATGTGGCCGGGGTAGCCAATGCGGTGATTGTGGGTGCAAATGCGATTGGCTCGATGCTTCTCGTCGGCCCGGGCGCGGGCGGCTTACCGACAGCGTCGGCGGTACTCAGTGACTTGATCGAAATAGCNCGAGGCACCTGCCCACGGTTGAGGATTGGTCNAAACGAAGGAATACGCGTACCTGTTNCAGCNACGGAGTCTCGCTATTATCTCAACATTCCTGCAGCGGACCGACCCGGCGTTTTTGGGGAAATAGGAGATATTCTGCGTCGTGGAGGAATTTCAATCGAAGCGGTAATACAAAAACGAGAAGCGATACGTAAAAGTGACGGAGAACCTTGGGTGCCGATTGTGATGGTCACAGAACGTGTTGTTGAAGCGTCGATNGATGACGCATTGAGTCAGTTATCTAGTCTCGAGAGTGTGCGAGGTCAAATTCGTCGTATTCGGGTTGCCGATTTCGATCGTTGATGAACGGGNCCCTGANCATCGAAGAACGGGGTCAAAACATTCCCCATGTCGAGCTGAGTGAAGAACTGGCTGTTCCTCCTTTTTTCGCACGGGTTCTGGGCGCGCGTGGTGTTTCCAGCAAGAAAGAGCTCGATCTATCCCTCAATCTACTAATGGGGCCGAAAGGATTGCCAGGCGTCGATCAAGCNGCGTCGCGGCTGGTGCGGGCGATAAATAACGGCGAACGAATACTGGTCATCGGGGATTTCGACGCTGACGGAGCCACGGCATCGGCGTTAGTCGTATCGCTGTTGAAGGAAATGGGTGTGGCGGATGTCGATTACTTGGTCCCCAATCGGTTTGACTTCGGTTACGGGCTAACTCCTGAAATCGTAGCTGTCGCGGCGAAAGGGGAACCAGCACTCATCATCACGGTCGATAATGGGGTATCCAGCGTCGAAGGGGTTCAAGTNGCCAACGAACTCGGGATTGACGTCGTTATTACCGACCATCATCTGCCGCCCAAGGATCTTCCGAAGGCCACGGCTATCGTCAATCCGAACTTACAAGAGACGACATTTGAGAGCCCGTTTCTGGCCGGTGTAGGCGTCGCTTACTACTTAATGGCCGTAGTTCGNGCCANATTNCGTGCGGAGAGTTATTTCGAAAGTCACAATTTGTCCGAGCCAAACCTTGCGGATTGGCTCGATTTGGTGGCATTGGGTACTGTNGCCGATGTCGTCCCACTGGACCGAAACAACCGAATCCTGGTCTATCAGGGTCTGCGCCGCATCCGTTTGGGACACCTGCGACCAGGGATGCAGGCCTTGATCGAAATTGCCGATCGAAGTCTCGAGACGTTGTCTGCCCAGGATCTAGGGTTCGCTGTCGGGCCAAGGCTGAACGCCGCGGGGCGTCTAGACGATATAGGGTTGGGTATCCAGTGTTTGTTGGCCGGGGACCTTGAGAGCGCAAGATCGATGGCGGTCGCACTGGATGAACTCAATAAAGCGCGCCGAGCAATCGAAGACGAAATGAACGTAGAAGCGAAGTTGTTGATATCGGAAAGTATCGATGCCGATGCACCCGCGCTATGCGTCTACGATGCATCTTGGCATCAGGGCGTTGTTGGTATTGTTGCAGGTCGGATGCGTGAACGGTTTCATCGGCCAGTCATCGCGTTCGCCGATTCCGGTGATATCGCGCCAGGCGAAATAAAGGGTTCTGCACGGAGCGTTCCTGGGCTTCACATCCGCGACGCGCTCGATGATGTAGCCACCCGCTTTCCGGGCCTTGTGGACAAATTTGGGGGCCACGCGATGGCGGCGGGATTAACAATCAGGCGTATTCACTTGGATCGTTTCCGCAAAGCTTTTGCGGAAGCGGTAGCGAGTAGAGTAGAGCCGCGCGATCTCGCCGGCATCGTCTTTTCGGATGGTGTGCTGGCGGTTGAGGATCTCAACGTCGATAACGCTCGATTGATCGAAGAATATGGCCCGTGGGGGCAAGGGTTCGATGAGCCGGTATTTCATGGTGAATTTGAGTTGATTAGTCAGCGAATGGTCGGCCAAGGGAAACACCTCAAACTGATCGTTAAACAGGAGGGAAAAGTGGTCGATGCGATTGCTTTCAACCAGCAGACGATTAATTCTGACCGGATCATCATGGCATACAAACTTCAGGTAAATCGCTATTTGAACAACGAGACACTGCAGCTTTTGGTCGAGCATGTAACCCCGAGCTAATTGGCGCTCGTGATAGAATCGCCGGCTATCCCGAGGGGTACGAATGGCTGAAATCACTTCTGTCCGCGAGCGACTCAAGGATCTGATGGCCCGTAATGAGGCCTTACGGGGGTATCTTTGACGTTGCAGAGCGCAAGGAAAGGCTCGAAGAAGTAGAGCGCGAGCTCGCCGAGTCGGATGTCTGGTCTGACGCGCCTCGAGCGGAGAAATTGGCGCGAGAACGTGCAGCCCTCGAAGCTGTGGTGACCGGGTTAGACCGTTTATTGGACGGCCTAGGCGATGTGTCGGAACTGGCGGAAATAGCTTCCGAAGACGGCGACGCGGCGACGCTTGGTGAGCTCGACCTCGACCTGCAGGGCTATGCCCAAGAGCTGGAGATACTTGAATTTCGCCGAATGTTCAGTGGTGAATTGGACGAGGCAAATGCGTACGTCGACGTCCAATCCGGCTCGGGCGGGACAGAGGCTCAAGACTGGGCCGAAATGCTACTCCGCATGTATCTTCGTTGGGGCGAGAAACGCGGACTCAAAACGGAATTAATTGAACTTTCCGATGGCGAGGTCGCTGGTATCAAAAGCGCAACCGTGCTTTTTTCGGGTGAATACGCTTATGGTTGGTTACGAACTGAGACGGGAGTCCATCGATTAGTCCGTAAATCGCCTTTCGATTCAGGGAATCGTCGCCATACTTCGTTTGCGTCGATATTTGTATCGGCGGAGATAGATGACGATATCGAAATCGAAATTGATCCTGGAGAGGTGCGGGTGGATACGTACCGTGCCAGTGGTGCCGGAGGCCAGCATGTTAACCGAACAGATTCCGCCGTTCGTCTAACCCATGAACCTACGGGAGTCGTAGTACAGTGCCAAAGCGAGAGGTCGCAGCACCAGAACCGAGATAACGCATGGAAACAGCTACGGGCCAAGTTGTATGAACGCGAATTGCACCACCGAAGAGAAGAACAACAGGCATTGGAGGATACAAAAGCTGACATTGGCTGGGGTTCGCAGATCCGGTCGTACGTACTCGATCAGTCCAGGGTCAAGGATCTTCGTACAGAGCTGGAGCGTGCAGATCCCGTCAACGTCCTTGACGGAGATATAGACGGCTTCTTGGAGGCGAGTTTGAAGGCGGGTTTATGACTGACGAGAACGACATCGTGGCATCGCGTCGACAAAAACTAGTCGAATTGCGACGACGGGGCGCCGCGTACCCCAACGGATTCGAGCGTTCGGATTTTGCGGCGCAACTACACGCGGATTACGGCGATTTGTCCAAAGAAGCCCTCGAAGAGAAAGTGGTGGATGTCAAGGTCGCGGGTCGGATCATGTTGCGACGTGTTATGGGCAAAGCTAGTTTTATTACGCTGCAGGACGGCACTCGGCAGATTCAGTGCTATCTAAGACAACAGGATTTGGGCGAGGCTTCCTATAAGGAATTTGATGACCTTTATGACCGTGGCGATATCGTTGGTGTGACCGGGACGATGATGCGGACGAAGAAAGGTGAGTTAACCGTCCACGCGTCGGAAATTGTGTTGCTTACGAAGTCGCTACAACCACTGCCCGAGAAATACCACGGCATTAGCGACCGGGAACTCAAATATCGACTGCGATATGTCGATCTTATTATGAGCGACTCGTCACGAGCGGTATTCCGTGATCGCAGTCGCGTCATTTCAACCATTCGTCAATTTTTTGATGCTCGTGAATACTTGGAAGTTGAAACCCCGATGATGCATCCCATTCCAGGTGGCGCGAGTGCCCGGCCTTTCACCACCCATCACAACAGTTTAGACATGGAACTTTATTTGAGGGTTGCGCCGGAACTGTACTTAAAGCGGCTCGTCGTGGGGGGATTCGAACGCGTGTATGAGATCAACCGCAATTTTCGTAATGAAGGCCTTTCTAGCCGCCACAATCCCGAATTCACTATGCTCGAGTTCTATCAGGCATACGCGACGTACGAGGACTTAATGGATCTGACCGAAGAACTTCTACGCGAAGTTGTTGAGACGGTGGCGGGTTCTTCCGTCATCGAATTCCAAAACGAACGAATCGACTTTGGCCGGCCCATACGTCGAATCGATATGACTGAAGCAGTGGCTTATGAAATCGGGGTATCGGCAGAAAAATTACGTGACCCTAAAACAATCATAAAGGCCGCTGAAACGGCGTCCGTGGACGTTGACTCTGATTGGGAACTGGGCAACACGCTCATGGCGTTGTTTGAAGCGCGTGTCGAAAAGACGCTCATTGCGCCAACGTTCGTTACGGGCTATCCAGCTGAGGTGTCTCCTTTATCTCGCAAGAGCGATCGGCGACCCGAGTTTACGGATCGATTTGAGCTCTTTATCGCTGGACGTGAGATTGCGAATGGGTTTTCCGAATTAAACGATCCAGAGGATCAAGCCGACCGGTTCCGCAAACAAGTCGAACAACAATCTATGGGGGATACGGAAGCGATGCACTTCGACGCCGACTATATAAAGGCGCTTGAATACGGCCTACCGCCGACGGCTGGGGAGGGTATTGGCATCGATCGCCTGGTGATGCTGGTGACGAATTCCCCCTCGATACGCGACGTCTTGCTGTTTCCACAGATGAGGTCGCGAGAGGAGTGACGGGACAGAGGGACCGAGTGGTCCTGGAGAGCAGCTGGAAAGCCGCGCTCGCAAAGGAGTTTGACGCCGCATACCTAGTTCGGTTGCGTGCCTTTCTGATCGACGAAAAACGAGCCCACAAAACTGTGTATCCGATTGGGTCGGAGATATTCAAGGCCCTCGATTCCTGTCCATTGCCAGACACGAGAGTTGTCATCATTGGACAAGACCCTTATCACGGCCCAGGCCAAGCCCACGGTCTCTGTTTCAGTGTTCCACAGGGCGTCGCTCCACCGCCTTCGTTAGCGAACATCTTTCGAGAAATTGAAAAAGATATGAGCGATGAGACCGTACCCGGGGGTAATAGCAACAGTAAGATTGTGCCGGGTAAAGGTTGCTTAGAGTCCTGGGCACTCCAAGGAGTCTTGCTTTTGAACTCTGTTCTTACCGTTGTGCGAGGACGTGCCGGTTCGCATCAGGGCATGGGTTGGGAGACGTTTACCGATAGGGTCGTTGAAGTGATCGATCGGGAGCTGGAGCACGTGGTGTTTATGCTTTGGGGAAGTTACGCGAAGCGCAAAGGCGCTATGGTTAATCGAGATAAACATTGCGTCCTATTAGCTCCGCACCCGTCGCCGTTATCGGCGCATAAAGGTTTTTTCGGTTGTCGTCACTTCTCGANAGCGAATCAATATNTAGTNGCACANGGGCGGGCGCCTGTNGATTGGTTCGACGTGGGATAGATNAGCTAAAACGTNCNGNNTNGAGGTGCTGTAANCAGCNTTTAGAGCGTACGNNTCAACTTCNGTGGTCNNATTAATNGGTNTCTTTGAGAACTCACNGAGTANGTGAGNAGGCATGNAAAACTCNCAACGCGACTAATTATTNTGAACNAGCGTCANTTCACANTGTGNNGTGTTGAGNATGGCGTTGTCAGTGTTACTGACGATTAAGGCATNGACATCGTTGGCCNTGATTACNGTACCGTTGGTTCCTGATTCATTAATATCTTGGCCNGGATGAGGTTTTTCGCCTACCCACAAGTACTGCCGTAATCGACGTTTNACAACNCCACGATGCTCGGCTCGGGCGACGATCTCCTGACCGAGATAACAACCCTTAGTAAAACTAACGGTTTCAAATGCNGTGAGTCCAAGCATCTGTGGCAAAAAGCGGTCTGCGGTACTTTTCGTCACAATGGCGAATTCATTTGTGACAGCGACGTCCGCAAGAGGCAGTTGTTCGCGTGATCTTGAATGATGGGGGAATGCTTCGACGATCCAGTCGAATGGTTTGAGCGCTACTCTATTTGAACCTGAAGCGGAAAATTGAATGACTGATTTCACGCCCTCNACGATCGTCGATCTCGAAAAAACCAGGTATTTGGATAGGTGCGCATCAAGCGACTCGACGACGCTTCGATGGACGATGAAACTCACTTCCGCGGGAGACCCAAACATCCAGCCGTTGGCNATGACGCGTCCCTGAAGACTCGTGAATGCCATAGGCATNGCTGCNNGCAAGGTCANTGTCTCGACGTCGCAAGTTACATAGCCCTGGAGGAAANTCGCGGCGTCCGGNCCNGAAAGTGTTTGTAGAATCANATCGTCGTTTTGTTCAGTAGAGAAGGNCATGTTGCTAGTTTACCAAGGTCGGATTGTGCATGATCGGGTGNCCGNGCTTGGGGGATATCAATGGAAGAGGATGAGNGTAAAGCCCGCTGGCGCAGTCGTCGAGGTTTGTTGGAGCTCGATCTCATCCTCGTNCCGTTCGTAGAGAACTGTTTTGCCGGCCTNCCTGAGCGTCTGCGTCGNGATTATTTAGATCTATTAACTGCGGATGACGTGGATGCTTATGNCTGGCTAACGTCNAGNGAAAGTGNACCCGGTCGCTATAAAAAAATCGTCGATGTCATTAAACNGTCTGTNGGCNGGGATTTTGAAAAAGCCTGATTTCGTNAAGNTTTCTATNTTGCTTCTTGGGTCCGCCCANTTNCCGCGNGGACGACACAAAGNTAATGNGTCGCGGGTNGTNCTAGCGCGATTTTGAATGNTTTGTGTNTNGATTGATGGGTTGAAGGACGTCAAGCGGATCAACTACTGGATACAGAATACTAGGACGTGCGTCGGCCCGAGACTGNGGGTAGTCGAGCGTGTANTGCAAGCCCCGACTTTCGCGTCGCCACTGTGCGGCTTGNACCATCAGTTCGGCAACATGGATTAAGTTTCGAAGTTCAATGAGGTCACTGTTGACCCGATAATTTGAGTAGTAATCGTGCACTTCCTGCTTCAGCAGTCCAATTCTTCGGGCCGCCCGTTCGAGGCGCTTGTTGGTTCGGACAATGCCAACATAGTTCCACATGCATCGGCGAAGTTCNGACCAATTATGGGAAAGAATGACGTTTTCATCGGANTCAGTTACNCGGCTNTCGTCCCAATCNGGAATATCGCCNCGATTATCCCGGTNATCTGAGATTTCGTTCGCGATATCGTCTGCGACGGATCGAGCAAAGACTAAACATTCAAGTAGTGAATTACTCGCAAGNCGATTGGCTCCNTGTAATCCGGTNTATGCGGTTTCACCNACTGCGTAAAGGCCATCTATATCCGTTTGGCCNCTCTCGTCTACCAATACCCCGCCACAGGTGTAGTGTGCGGCTGGTACCACGGGTATGCGATCGNGTCGCATGTCGATNCCNACNCCAAGGCATGTTTNGAGTATGTTGGGAAAGCGTNGCTCGATTTTTTTNTCGGGAAGGTGCGTGACGTCTAGATANACNCATTCCNGACCAAGACGCTTCATTTCAAAATCGATCGCCCTAGCGACCACGTCTCGTGGNGCCATTTCAGCGCGGGGNTCGAATCGTTCCATAAAACGTTNGCCATCTCCGAGAACAAGCTTGCCTCCTTCGCCTCGGATNGCTTCCGAAATAAGAAACGACCTGGCGTCTGGGTGATACAGACAGGTCGGGTGAAATTGGTTGAANTCCATATTTGCGACCCGGCAACCTGCTCGCCATGCCATAGCGATTCCATCNCCGGTCGAGCCGTCTGGATTGCTGGTGTACTGGTAAACTTTACTCGCGCCGCCCGTTGCAAGNACGACNTAGCGGGCCTCGATGACTTCAACGTTGCCNGTTTCGGCGTTGTAGACGTACGCCCCCATAGTTNGTGAGTCGTTNGGAGTNGGNTTTCCGGTTGTGACTACGTCGATCGCGACACGCTTGGTCAGAATTCTGATTTTGACATCGCTAAGNACNCGATTNATGAGGGTTGTCGCGATCGCGTGNCCCGTAGTATCTGCGACGTGNAAAACCCTACGGTGTGTATGCCCTCCTTCCCGAGTCAGGTGGGGACCGTNATCTTGCTGGTCNAATTCGAGTCCGAGATCCTCAATATGANCGATAGCTTGGCGTGCTCGANTNACNACGTACCGGACGATTTTTTCGTTNCAAAGACCNGCGCCCGCNACNACGGTATCGTGGACGTGGGCGTCAACNCTATCGGCCGGTTGCGATACCGTAGCCACTCCGCCCTGTGCCCGATTGGTAGAGCCNCCTCGAATGTCGTCTTTGGAAAGGACAATGACNCGTGCATNGGGTGATAGATGCAANGCGGTCGCNAGGCCCGCNGCNCCACTGCCTANGACTAACACATCGGTGGAAAATCGAAGAGTCAAGAGATTACTCGCGACGAACGATTCGAAATCGTTGCTTGGTAGTATATACAGGACTCGGCATGCAGAATATCGACTGCTCGGATCGAACCTCATTGCCGGAGAGCGACATTGACCGTCGACACCGACCGAGAGTTGGTTCGACGAGTGCAGGGAGGTGACCGGAGTGCCTTTGATCTGCTCTTTCTCCGCCACCGCCACAAGATTCATGGTCTTGTCAGTCGGTTCGTGCATCGAGAAGAAGAGATAGACGATGTTGTCCAGGAGTCATTTATAAAGGCTTACCGAGCCTTACCTCGGTTTCGACTCGAAAGCGCTTTCTATACTTGGTTGTACCGGATCGCGATAAATACGGCGAAAAATTACATCACGGCGCAAAATAGGCGCCCCAGCACGTTGCAAGGTGACATTGACGAAATTGAGTTGGGAGAGGGAACGGGCGCTCTCAGGGAACTCGGCGACCCAGAACATGAATATCTGACCGGCGAGCTCGAAGTAGCCATTCGTAAGGCGCTGGACGGATTACCCGACGATTTAAAGAATGCGGTAACTTTTCGAGAATTCGATGGTCTAAGCTACGNACAGATTGCGGAGATTATGGATTGCCCGGTGGGGACNGTGAGGTCGAGAATCNTTCGGGCAAGGGAAGCGATAGACAAAAGTATAGGGTTTTTGATTCGTGGTGATTAGCGGAAAATGCAGAGCAGCAGGGCGAGTCGGTGACTGAAAAGTTTAATGAGTTCGTCTCTGCCATGCTCGACGATGAAGCGGATGAGTTTGAGATTCGGCGTGTTCTCGGCGAAATCGCTCGTAATTCTGATTTGAAAAGCACGTGGTCGCGCTACCACGTCATCTCGAGCGCCCTCAAACGGGAAGGACTTTCAAATCTGGAAGAATTGGACATAGCGGATGCCTCATCTGGCGACATCGGATCTTCGTCCGGTCCAAAGACCCTGGGAGACCGAACATTACACAGGCCGTGGCTGCGGAGTCGAAGAACTCTAGTAGCATCGTTGGCTGCGGCGATTGCGGCCCTCGCGATCATCATCACCATAAGCGATGAAGGAACTACGCAGGTCGAACTAGCCGACACGCTGGTTGTGCCAGATCCCGTCGTAACGGATGACCGTATTCCTGCAGAGAGTGACATTCTCCGAGCTGAAGCGTATCTGATCCGGCACGCACAACACGTTTCCATGAACAGTTCGGCTGCGCCTATACCTTTTGTCAAAGTCATCGCGCATGAGACTGAAAGATGAGGCGATGAGATGATCGCTTCGATCTGCCGCAGTACCGTTCTAGTTTTTGTTATTGGTGCAGTGATGGTATGTGGCGCGGAGCGGTCCGCGCTCGAATGGCTTGATGCCATGAATCGAGGGTTCCGAACCCTCGATTATGATGGGGTATTCAGTTATCAAAGTGGGGCGGACCTCACCACACTTCGTGTCGTACACGTCGTAATTGATGGCATTGAGCACGAGCGACTCATCCATCTGGACGGGGCGCGGCGCGAATTTATTCGGCGGGGTCTCGAAATCACGCGGATTTTGCAACCCAAGGACAAGATTCTAGAACTCGAGAAAGCAGTTCCGCCAACACGCTTTGTTCAGGCGTTTTCGAGGCGGTTAGACGCGATCGACGATCTATATCGGGTCGAACTGAACGGTTTGGGTCGAGTGGCCGGCAGACGCGCGATACGATTAAGCATCGTGCCACTTGACCAGGATCGTTACGGCGTTGGTATTTGGTTAGATCACGCGACGGGATTGCTTTTGCGGTTTGAGCGCTACGACCTGAGGGGATCGCGACTCGAACGGTTTCAATTCGGTCATCTGACGATTGGGGGCATTCCCCGAACAGCTGTCATTCCGGAAGAGCATGCCGGTGAGATCAAAACAACGATGAAACTAGAGTCAAGAGTCGAACCCCATGAGACACAGCGGATTCGTTGGCGCCCACAGTGGGTGCCCCGCGGTTTCGACAACTATCCTTCGAATATTTCTCAGGCGATGGGTGAGCGCGACAACGTTGACGCGATGATATACACGGATGGATTTGCGGCGTTTTCGGTATTTGTTCAGGCGATGCCAAATCGTCGCGAAGTGAATTTCGAACGGCGAAACGGAGCTACCACCGTTATCACCCGAACGCTTCAAGGCCCGATGGGCAAGACCCAACTGGTTACCGTTGTGGGCGAAGTACCGGCGAAGACTGCAAAGAAAATAGCTTCGGATATGGTTTATGTGCGCTGAGCTGACACCTCCCAATTGGACAATTTTTCGATTCGATGATTATGGCTAAGGGTACAGGCGCTCGCCGATGAAGATCGATTGTCGGGTGTCCGCGGATCGGATTCCCTGATCGAACCAGCAACAACCTCGCGAATAGTCGTCGAAACACGTTAAGCTCCACGACTGCCGTCGTTAACAAGAATGTTGTGACTCGTATAGATCGAACCCGCAACTTCTCCATCATCGCTCATATCGACCATGGCAAGTCCACACTTTCTGATCGTTTGATTCAGCTTTGTGGAGGCCTTAAGGATCGCGAGATGGAGGAGCAGGTACTCGACTCGATGGAGCTCGAGCGAGAACGCGGCATCACTATTAAGTCCCAAAGTGTTGCATTGGAATACAAGAGTGCCGACGGCGAGACGTATCATCTTAACTTTATCGATACCCCTGGACATGTTGATTTCAGTTACGAGGTTTCGCGTTCGCTCGCCGCGTGTGAAGGCGCGTTGTTGGTCGTGGATGCAGCTCAGGGCGTTGAGGCTCAGTCCGTCGCCAATTGCAATACAGCGATCGAACAAGGTCTGGAAGTGATTCCGGTTTTAAATAAGATCGACTTAGTGCAAGCCGACCCCGAGAGGGTGGCGGAAGAAATTGAAAATATTATCGGATTACCTTCGGAAGGTATTATCGAAGTAAGCGCTAAGACTGGGCTCGGGATCGAGCCGTTGCTTGAACAGCTGATCGCCGACATACCGGCACCTAGTGGAGATCCAGATTCGGGACTGCGGGCTCTCGTCGTCGACTCGTGGTTCGATAACTATTTAGGGATTGTGTCTTTGGTTCGTGTGTTTGGCGGACACGTGAAACGTGGCGATCGGATTTTCGCGAATTCTGTCGGGAAGATACATGTCGTTGACGAGGTGGGGGTATTTACACCGAAGCGAGAAGTTCGAGCCGAACTCGCCGCTGGGGATGTTGGTTATGTCGTTGCCGGAATAAAAGATATTCGCGGTGCGCCGGTTGGTGACACACTTCTTCAAGAAGGGTCGAACGAGCTGCCGGTTCCCGGGTTTGAACGCGTTAAGCCGCAAGTGTTTGCCGGCATGTTTCCCGTTACGTCCGACGATTTTGAAGCGTTTCGGGATGCATTAGCTAAGCTTCGGTTGAATGATGCGTCGTTGCAATATGAGCCGGAGACGTCGGACGCCCTGGGGTATGGTTTTCGTTGTGGATTTCTGGGGATGCTCCACATGGAGATCGTCCAGGAACGTCTAGAGCGTGAATACGACATTGAGTTAATCACATCAGCTCCTACGGTGGTCTATCAAGTGACCACAAGGCAAGGTGAAACGATTCAGATAGATAATCCATCCCAACTCCCGGAACCGGGCAGCATTGCGGAGATGCAGGAGCCTATCGCTCTCGTCAATATCCTTTTACCCCAGGAACATGTTGGAAATGTCATATCGCTTTGCGTCGACCGCCGCGGCGTACAAAAGAACATGGAATATACGCGAGGGCAGGTCTCGCTCACCTATACGATACCGATGAGCGAGGTAGTCATGGATTTTTTTGACCGTCTTAAATCAATCAGTCGTGGGTTCGCGTCGTTAGATTATGGGTTCCATTCCTTCGAAGTGGCGCCGTTAGTTCGACTTGATATTTTGATTAACGGTGAACGCGTCGACGCGTTGGCCGTCATAACGCACAAAGACGAGGCGCAAACTCGAGGGCGTAGGCTCGTCGAGACGATGCGCGAGTTAATCCCAAGGCAATTATTTGATGTGGCGATTCAGGCGGCGATTGGAGGGAATGTTGTTTCGAGACAAACCGTGAAAGCGTTACGCAAGAATGTGACCTCGAAATGTTATGGGGGCGATGTGACGCGTAAGAAGAAACTGCTCGAAAAACAAAAAGCGGGGAAAAAACGAATGAAACAAGTGGGACGGGTGGAAATCCCCCAAGAAGCGTTCTTGGCCGCTTTGAAGGTTGAGCGCTAACGGCGATTTCGTAGCAAGAGATTGCAACACTGTTTTTGTCAGCAGAGTATCGATTTCAAGATTGCTATAGTGTTAGTAGTGACACATAAAGCCCATCTGCCTTGAGTATCAAGGCCCTCCAGCACCGACTCGGTTACGACTTTCGGGATCCGGCAATTCTCAAATCTGCNGTGACGCATCGGAGTGCGGGTAGAGATAACAACGAACGGCTCGAATTTCTAGGTGATGCCGCGCTGGGGTTTGCCATTGCAGATGCGTTGTACGCCCGTTTTACCGAAGCCTCGGAGGCCGACCTGACTTTAATGCGGGTTGAACTCGTGCGTGGTAGTACGTTAGCTCTGGTTGCTCGAGAAATTGATTTGGGCAGCTGTCTATCCCTAGGTGCGGGCGAACTGAAGAGTGGNGGGAGGAACCGCGATTCGATCTTAGCGGATGCTTTAGAGGCGATTATTGGGGCCGTGGTGCGTGATGGTGGCTATGTTGCCGCTCGGGACGTGATTGTNCGGTTGCTGAAGGATCGTTTGGACTTAGTGCAAGAACACCCTATTAAGGATCCGAAAACCCTCCTGCAAGAGGAACTGCAGGGTCAAGGGGACGTTCTACCGTATTACCACGTTGTCGAAAACACAGGGGACGCGCACGATCGCCGGTATCGCGTTGAGTGTCGCGTAGATTCGCGCAAACTTGTTGCTTTCGGCGCAGGAACCTCGCGTCGAGACGCCGAAAAAGAAGCCGCACAAGCGATGTTGAAAGAGTTAGGAAAGCGTGAATAAAACCCGGTGCGGATACGCAGGTATTGTGGGACGGCCAAACGTTGGCAAATCGACATTGTTAAACCACCTCATGGGGACCAAACTTTCCATTACTTCGCGGAAGCCGCAGACGACGCGATTTAACCTTATAGGGATCTCTACTCGAGACCAGACTCAAATAATTTTTGTCGATACTCCGGGATTACGTAGTCTAGGACCGGATCCAAATGGGCGAAAAATCAACAGGTACATGTCGAATCAAGCCATGGCGGCGGTCGAGGACGTTGATCTGGCGGTACTGTTGGTCGATGCGCGAGGATGGACAGAGGCTGATGAGACTGTGTTGACGCTGATTAAGCGCGAAGACGTTACCGCAATCTGTGGGATCAACAAAATCGATCGATTGGTCCGCAAAGACGTTCTACTTCCTCTTATAAATGAAATTCAAGATAAACANGCTTTCGAAGCGATCATCCCAATGTCGGCTCTCCATAGACAGGGACTTGACGATCTGTCCGCAGAAATTACCCGCCTAATGCCAGAAGGACCACATCTTTTTGATTCCGACGCCTTGACCGATCGACCGTTGGTATTTTTGGTTGCAGAAGCGATTCGAGAGAAACTAATGCGGCAGTTGGGCGACGAACTACCTCACCGGACCACGGTCGTCGTGGAGCGCTATGACGCAGGCGAAATCCTCACAGAAGTTGATGCGGTCATTTACGTCGAACGTCAGAGCCAAAAAGCCATCGTTATCGGCCGGGGTGGAAAACGACTCAAGGCGATCGGCCAGGAAGCACGCGGTAATATTGAGGATCTAGCTGGCGGAAAGGTCATGTTGAATCTTTGGGTAAAGGTNCAACCGGGCTGGTCGAACAANGACGAANTGNTGGCNAGNTTTGGNTATCGTTGACCGATCGCCAGCGTAGACAGCCNGGGTATGTCCTGCATCGTCGAGCTTATCGAGAGACCAGCTATCTTGCCGACATCTTGAGCCCTGAGTTNGGTCGTCTCGCCNGTGTTTTTCGGGGCGCGAGAAAGAAGCAAGGAGCATCGCTCGAACCCTTTATACGCTACGGGTTGGCGTGGCATGGGAAAGGGCAGATGGTCACGGTGACGTCNTACGATATCGAGATCGAACATTCGTTGCGAGATCGTTACCTCTACGCGGGTCTTTATTTAAACGAACTGATCGTCCGTGCGTTGCCGGTTGAGGTATCTGCGCCGCCGCTTTTTCACGCATACNACAANGCGATTNCGNGTCTNGCACGCCGCGANNCATTNGAACCGGTACTCCGCACTTTTGAACGGANTCTACTCCGCGAGTCAGGCTATGATNTNCTCTTCAACTACGACCACACCACGGGGGATGTCATTGCCCCCGACAAGTATTACCGATTTGTACCGAACGTTGGGTTCGAGTCGACACAGAAAACATCCGATGCTCTTTCTGGCAGAGTTCTTTTAGCGATCGCGGATGACGATTATGCGAAGACCGAGACNCGCCGGGTCGCCAAACACGTACTTCGNANNGCGCTAAAACCGCTGTTNGGAGACCGTCCTATGGCGTCGCGTCAGNTCTTTCGCGGTTCTAATNATGNNGTCTAGACGGCGATTACCGCGGACGATTGAACTTGAGGTGCTTGGACAGACCGAGGACGGTTATGGATTCGGGACGGCCGTTGGNAGACAGTGCGTTGTCAAAGGGGCGCTTCCCGGTGAGGTGGTCTNTGCTCGAGTCCTGGGCAAGCGCAAGGGTCAAATTCTCGCGATAACGGAAACGGTCCAAAACGCGGTGGATGATCGGACAGAGCCNTTTTGTGCGGTATTTCCCCGGTGTGGTGGGTGTAACAATCAGCAGTGGGAGTACCGGGAGCAGCTAAAATTTAAAGAACGATGGGTTCGACGTGAGTTGTCTCGACACCAGCTTCGGTGTGAGTCATTTCTGCCTACCCAGCATGGATCAACCACACGCTATCGCCGTCGCGCCCGTCTCGGGGTTCGATGGATAGACAAGGTTGGCGAAGTCTATGTTGGCTTTCGNGAAACGTTTGGGAGTTACGTCGTCGACATGAATAGGTGTCCAGCATTGGTCNCAGGATTGGCCGAATTGATAGGACCATTACGCGACTTGATAACACGCATGAGTACGCCGAAAAGAATTCCTCAAGTTGAGGTAGTCGCTGGGGATAAGGCTAGAGCGCTGGTATTGAGGCACCTGGATCCCCTGACGGTTTCAGACCTTAACCTACTGAGCGCATTCTCAAATTCCTATGACGTATGGGTATATGGGCAAAGCGGGGGATACGAGACCGTAACCCGTCATTTCCCACCGGGGGATCCCNACGCAAAGCTCACGTACGAACTCGCGAACGATAGCGTGAGCATTGAGTTCGGACCAACCGATTTCATTCAAGTCAATTCGGAGATCAATCACCTTTTGATCGGAGCTGTGTTGAAGGAGCTCGATTTAGGACGTGAGGATCGGGTTATCGACCTCTTTTGTGGAATTGGAAANTTCAGTCTACCGGCGGCTCGAACAGCGAAGTCGGTTCTGGGTCTGGAGATCTCTTCGACCGCAGTTGAACAGGCGCGACGGAATGCGGAGAGGAATGATCTGTCGAGAACGGCAAAATTCTTGGCGAGCGACCTATACCGACCAATAGATAACGAATTAACGAAGACAGACTACAAGATGTTGCTGGATCCCCCTCGCTCGGGCGCGGGTCCGGAGTTCNCGCGATTCGCCCATCGGGCGAATCGCGTGGTGTATGTTTCTTGTAATCCGACCACGTTTGCTGACGACGCAGCTGTACTTGATCGAATTGGATTTCACCTCAAAAGCGTCCAGGTCTTCGATATGTTCCCGCATACAAATCACGTAGAAATAGTTGGTAGTTTTGGTCGGTTAGAGCCATCTTGACGAATGTTGGGAATGGTCGTTTAAAGACCGCGATCTGGTTACGGGTAAGATGGATCCTTTTGTTAAACCGGCGGATAGCCTGGGCGCCCAGGCTACTTTTTGCGCGCCTTAGTTTGTTGGAGATTTGCCGATGAATTTGATCCTACTTGGACCGCCGGGTGCCGGGAAAGGGACGCAGGCCCATGCAATTTGCGCGAGGTTTAGCATTCCTCAGATATCGACAGGGGACATGCTACGTGCGGCCATTGCCGCAGGGTCGATCTTGGGGCAGCGAGTGAAGTCGATTATGGACGCGGGTGAGTTGGTNTCGGATAACGTGATCCTCGAGCTCGTTACGGAGCGTTTGCTGGAGCCCGACTGCAAAAGTGGGTTCCTATTCGACGGTTTTCCGAGAACGATTCCTCAAGCGGAGGCGCTTACGTCGAATGGCATTGCCCTCGACCATGTACTGGAGATTGATGTGTCCGATGAAGAAGTGATTCGGCGGATCACTGGACGGCGAATACATGAGGCCAGTGGCCGTGTTTATCACGTCGTGTTTAATCCACCTCAAGTGGAGGGTAAGGACGATCAAACGGGGGATATGTTGGTGCAGCGAGTCGATGACGCGGAAGAAACCGTCAAAGAACGTCTTAAGGTTTATCACGATCAAACTCGACCCCTCGTTGAGTATTATCGCGACAGTACGGTTAACTACTCAAAGGTTCATGGAACAGGATCCGTCCAAGACATCACCAAGAACGTATTTGAAGCGTTAAATGATTGAACGGGACTGCGCGCGGCACAGACTCCCACCTTATCCGGTCCAAATATGGGAACGATCAGTCGGCAATAGCACGATGTCCACAATCGAGCCCGCCTTGATGTCATCGGTTTGTTCAGGCACCACGATTAAGCAATTTGCATTGGCAAAAGTGGCAAGGCGATTGGAACTTTGGTCTCCGGTTGGCGATACAGTGACACGATCGTCGTTCATGCCGAAAACACCCCGTACGTATTCTCGGCGCCCTTGATGGTGCTCAATCGTTTCTTGGAGGATTGCCGGTAACCGATAGGGCGTGCTGTCAGGCATCCCGCAAAGCCGATCGATCGTCGGTGCGACAAACAGTAAATAAGTGATGATGGTCGAAACGGGATTCCCAGGGAGGCCAAAGAAAAGTGCTTTGCCGACTCGTCCAACCGCGAGTGGTTTGCCCGGTTTCAATGCAATTTTCCAGAAATCTAACGAACCGGCCTGGGCCACTACATCTCTAACATAATCAGCATCGCCCACGGAGACGCCGCCACTCGTGACTACGACATCCGCAGCTTCCGCAGCGGTTTCTAGTGCCCGGTTGATCGCTTGAGGATCGTCGGGAAGAGCTCCTAGATCCAACACCTCGACCGGGCGCTCCGAAACCAGTTCGCGAAGGGCGGTACGGTTGGCGTCATATATCTGGCCCGGACCCAACGGTGTGCCGGGATCAATTAATTCATCGCCTGTTGAAAACAGAGCCACACGGATCCGACGCACGGCTGTTACTTTGGTCACTCCACAAGCAGCCAACCAACTAATCTTGTATGCATCGAGCCGATCACCAGCTTTTGCGAGAAGTTGTGTCTTGGCTATATCGTGGCCCCGGCTCCGAATGTTTTCGCCGATTTCAAGCGATGCACGAAAACTAATCTGATCCCCATTCCTTTCAACGTCTTCTTGAATGACAACTGCGGAAGTGCCTCTAGGTATCGGGGCTCCGGTAAATATGCGTATGGCCGTACCCGGCGCTAACGGATCTTGGTAAACGTGTCCCGCCCTGCTTTCGCCAACCACGGCAAGCGCTCGGTCTTGGTTGAGGTCGTTCACGTGAAGCGCATACCCATCCATGGCCGACGCGTCGAAGGGCGGCAAGTCCATGGGTGCGTCGATGGCGGACGCCACGACACGTCCTTTGGATTCGGTTAGAGGGATCACTTCGGTGTCTAAGACCGGCGAGGTTAGATCACCGAGTTTTCGCAACGCGTCGTCAACGTTTAGCATGCACGTATGGCCGCGTTATTAGCTTTGGAAACCACCGCTGAACTCTGTTCGGTCGCTATTGGTAATAACGAAATGGTGCTTGAGGATACACGGCTGGCAATGAGGCTGCACAACGAAATCGTGCTATCAATGGTCGACGCAGTTCTGTCGGCGTCGCCGATTGAACGCGACGAGGTCGCCTGCGTCGCTTTTTCCGCTGGGCCGGGTTCTTTTACGGGTGTGAGGATCGCTGCTGGAATAGCGCAAGGGATCGCCTTGGCATGGGATATTCCGGTTTGTCCGGTGCAGACCTCGAAAGCGATGGCCTTTTCCAGCCTGGAACAAGATCGTCGACTCACCGAATTCGTGACGTCCCGACGATCTCGACAAAGTTTTGTCTATGTCGCCGGGTTTGATTCGAGATATGGAAATTTAACAACTACTTCGAGCGACCAGTTGGTCGATGAGAAGGTTTATCGCGTGAGACACCGCATTGTCAGTGATTCTCAAGTTGCTCTTTCCGCGCGCCATGTATTAAGGATTGCGCAGCGCGAAGTTGGTGGTTGGCTGAATGCGGAGCAGGGGCTCCCTGTATACGTGGAGGGAGACACGCCATGGCATGGTACAGCAGGCCAATAACCTTGGCCGGTTGGTGAGGAAGGAAAGTAATTTGCTTTCAAGACCTTGGGTTGACAGAGGCTTGCAACGAGACTGTTGATTTGATCGTCTATTTTGACAATGCAGAAGAGCGCGCGCGGGATTTCACCTCGGCGATCGGATACGACATTGCTCCGACCAAATTCGCACCGAATGACTGGTATCTCTATCTCGATGAGTCTGATTTGACTCTTCGACATCCGGCCAAACAATCCATGCGCTTATCGCTGGATGAGATCCGAAGGCGTTCGCTATCTGGACGCCGTTCACCTTTATCGAGAGCGTGTGGTGTTCGCGAAGGTACGACAGTTCTTGACGCATTCGCGGGTTGGGGCACGGACGGCCTTACGCTCGCGACTCTCGGTTGCGTAGTCACTTGTTGTGAGTTGCAACCGCTAGTTTTCGCGATGCTTTACGATCGGATCGAGCGCTTCGAACTTTGCTCACTCGATTGCACGCGCATTGATGTCCGCGAGTTGTTAGCAGATCGAACGCGGCGCTGGGATGTCGTGTATTTAGACCCCATGTTCCCAGCGCATCCTAAAACCGCGCTGCCTTCCTACCCGATGCAAGTGCTCGCCGATTTAGCCGAGCAATCAGACGCCCGTGAGATCGCCGAGTGGTCGATCGAACGTGCCGACCAGCGCGTGGTGGTTAAGAACCGAATAAAGGCACCACCAGTAATAAGGGCCCCCGATTGGCAAATTCGAGCACGGAGCGTGCGCTTCGATATCTATCGAGCCGACCGAAATTAGGCTAAAGGCGACGGTGGGATGGACTGTTGTAATTCTGTCCTGATGACGTAACGAGATGCTCGAATGAGTTCCCTGATCGATGAGTCAAAGCGAAGGTAACCGTCATTATCTGTGCGGACGACCGCGCGATCTTCGAGCGTGGTTATCAATCCGCGAAAGAGAGCAGGATCAAAAAAATCAGGCGCGTTCGTCCCGTACAAGACCGAGAAACGACGCGCGGTTCGACAAGCGCTTTCGACCAAAGTAACGCGTGTGTAAGTAGCGTTTCCGGCCTTGTCGAGAAGGGCGATCGCGATATAGAGGCGTTCGAGGGTGGGCATCAGTGCATTCGCTAGGAGATTAAGGTGGATTCGACCTTTAGTGTCTTCCCTGGGTGGCCTGACCGCCTGGTCCGTCCGGTATAGAAGACCAAGTGTTTCAAGTTGCAACAGGCATCGGCTCGTCTCTTCTGTTCCTGATCGAAACGAGAGCTCCGCCTCAATGTATGGGAGAACCGTCGCCACAAGACGCTCCAGCACACTAATTTGTAGCGGCAGTCTGCGATTGACGAGTAAGCACGCAATCATCGACGATTGCGCGATGGCGTGTAAGACGTTGTTCCGATACCAAGTCATCAAAATAGCGGTCACGGAGTCGTGTCCAACCAGTCGCTCGCCGTCAGCTTCTTCACGCTGCAGCATGTCCAAGTGTTCAACGTGTTCGAGTATCTGAGTCGGCGAGAGATCTGTGACGCTAAAGTTATGGTGCTCTCGATTGCCGGTAATCAGTCTTTTCAGATAGTCCAAGTGTTGTATTAAAACGCCCTCTTCTATAGTGAATCGAGGCATCGACAGGGTCGTTAAAGCGACTAGGTTGACCGGATTGACGTGGGCTGAATCGTTTACCGCCGTCAGTATTTTGTGGCCAAGAGCTTGGGCGGCAGTTGCGGCTAGCGATGAGTGATTTTGTTCGAGATCGAAATTGGTGACGAATGTCCCAAGATTGATCGGGGTCCCAAATCGCAACGTCACGCGGCCGAAATTCTGTTTGATCAAGCGCAAGTTGCGGAATACGTCGGCCACGTTTTCGCTACGTTTGCTCTCACCTCGTAGTTCGGACAAATACGCGTTTGCCTCGATCAGTTTCTCGTAACTGAAATAGACGGGGATGATGGCCACAGGCCGCGGTAGCCCTAGAGCAAAGCTAGCCAGCGTCATACGGAGCATGCCAAGTTGTGGTGGTAATATCCGCCCGGTCCGGCTTCGGCCTCCTTCGATGAAGTATTCGACCGAATGCCCTCGAGAAAACACCTCATTGAGGTACTCGCTCATAACGGCACGGTAAATTGGATCGTTGCGAAAGGAGCGGCGCATGAAGAAAGCGCCGCTACGTCTAAGCAATTTTCCGATCACCGGCATGTTCAAATTGTCACCAGCGGCAATGTGCGGAATCATCAATCCCAGGCCAAACAGCGCGTGCGATAGGACGAGGTAATCTACGTGTGATCGGTGACAAGGTGTGTACACAAGCGTGTGGGTTTGGGCAATCCGCTCAAGCGGCTCGAATCCCTGAATATCTACGCCATCGTAAATACGGTGCCAAAACCACGTCAGGAGACCTTCTAAGACTCTGATGGTGGGGTACGACATGTTGGAGCCTATCGCGAACGCGTCACGACGTGCTTCCTCCTCGAGAGTAGCCCAATCGCCTTCCGCCGATTCGATGGCGTCTTGCACCGGGCGACTCGCCACGATTTTTGCCACCAAGGAACGACGGTTTGAAAGGTCGGGTCCTAGAACGGCTGTCCTCTCGTTACGAAAGTGGACCCGGAGTATTCGGGCTAATTTGCGCACGTTACGGTTACTGCCTGCATGAGAAGACAGCGTTTCTGGCCAAGGTAGAGACGTTCCGAACCGGACCAAAATGTCCGAGCGATTGAACACTAGCCCGAGCAATCGCCGCAGTCTCGAGGAAATCAACCATTCGTCAGACACCATCGAACGAATAAGCGATTTGTCTTTATTTGCGGCTCTTCCCCAGAAAATCGAGACGGGAACAACCGTGAGACGTAACGTCGGGTCCTGCGTGTGGGCTCGGTCAATTCGCAGCATGCGCTCCGAATAGGACCGCATAGTATTTTTTTCGAAGAAACCGCTCCCTCGGTTCAAAAAGAAAAATCGGGTCGCCTCATTTGGCCTGGAGAGGGGTAGCAAAGGTCGTGCCAAGGACGTTTTTTCACAAGCGAGATCCAGGAGGAGAAGGTCTGCGAGGGATCGTTGGGGTAAGACGTACAAAACGTCCGGGTCTTCAAAGTTCGTATTGCCAACGAGATTGGGTTTGACCAGACGAGCCAAAAAGGTACGCGACACGCGATAAATCAATCCGGTGGGCTTCGCAGTGGTCTGTTGGCTGCGCATCTTTCGTTGTGGTTATAGCCGCACAATGTTGGGCGAAGAGGCTACATGGTAACGAGGTGATTTGCCGTACTGCGTAACCTGGGTCTAGACGAGCCTACTCGCTAGTCGCGCCGACCTTCGTAGATCTGTTCGAGCTTCGGTTCGCTTTCGCTTTCGCTTCCGGATTCGCGGGATTCAATCTGTACCTGCCAAATGCCCTTGTATTTCCGCTCGGTGGTATCGGCGACTTCTTCACGAGTACGCTGAATGGTGGGTCTTAGGAACACCAAAAGGTGGCGCTTGGTTCGGGTCGTCGATCGATTCTGAAACAGGCGACCAAGAAATGGGATCGACCCCAACAAGGGCACCTTTTTCCGCGTTGCTCTTAGGTCGTCTTGGATTAGGCCGCCAAGGACAATCGTTTGCCGGTCATCTGCCAATATGGTTGTTTCGATACTGCGTTTGTTGGTAACCACGTCTGAGAATCCAGCCTCGCCGATTTCTAGACCAGTATTGACGACGTTTTCGACCGTTTGGAAAACCTCGAGTCGAATTGACGAGTCGTCATGGATGTGAGGTGTCACGGTCAGCTCAATGCCGACATCCTCTCGCTGTATGGTGGTGAAGGGATTACTGGCACCGTTGTTGGTCGACGTAAACGAGCCGGTACGAAAGGGTACTGTTTGGCCTGCCAGGATATTGGCTTGCTCATTGTCGAGAGTAAGGATACTGGGTGTTGATAACAGATCAGCCGATGTATTGATGGCGATGGCGTTGAGGATGGCGCCGAATGAAACACCGTCTGGATCGAGTCGTGCTACCGCAAGCGTGGGAGAACTGACACTCGCTATTCCTTGCACCGGATCAATTTTTCCGTCGTCACCAACCGTCGCGCTGATGCTGCTCAACAAATTGGAAATGATGCCATTGAGGGTGGTGCTGGCAAAAGGTGCCGATTCACCGCCGGCATCTGCTACGCCAGCTTCGATGCCGATGGCGCTTGTTTCATCAACGGAGACTTCCACGATGGCAGCTTCAATGAGTACCTGGGCCCTGCGTATATCCAGTTGTCTTAAGATTTCTTGGATTTCCGACATTGTGCCGGGATCTGCCCTGACAACAATCGCGTTCAATGACATATCAGCTTGAATGCTGATATTTTCAGATTTCGTATTGTTGCCCTGTCCCCGAGGCTGTATCAGGATTCCGTTAAGGATCTCCGCTGTCCTAGTTGCATCGGAGTGGTTCAACTGGAATACGCGGGTTGAACCGGACGATGTCGCCGGTTGATCTAGTTGTTCAATCAAAGAACGTACCTCTGCGATCGGTGCACTCTTGCCCCTTAAAACCAGCGTGTTGTTTCGATCGTTCCCAATCACAAGGACGCGTTGGGGCCCCTCCGCGGATTTCCCAATTTGATCGGGCGCAACTTGTTCAAGAATCGCGACCACGCTCCCGACCCACGCTTGTTCGAGAGCTACCACCACCACTTCATCTTCGTCAGCGACGTCAACTTGGCGAATGATCGTTAGTAACCGCCCGATATTGTCGGCGTGGTCGCTGATGATGACGACGTTCGCTTGTGTTACGGCAGCGATGTGGCCGTATTGCGGGATCATGGGGCGGAGGATCTTGACCAGTTCCGCCGCGGCAACATTGCGTGCCGAGATCACCCGGGTCACGACTTCTTCCGACAACGATCCATCGTCGTCGTTAACGGGTGCGCCCGATTGTTTTACTGTGGCACTTTGCACAATACGGACTACGTCTCCCGTGCGCGACGCGCCGAAACCGTGCACCCGAAGTACGGAGAGAAATAACGCGTAGACCGCGTCAGTGTCGAGGTTTCGGTCGGAGACGACGGTTACATTACCTTTCACCCTCGGATCAACAACGAATGTTTTCCCCGTGATGGTTGAAACTTGCGTAATAAACTCGCGAATGTCCGCGTTCTTAAGATTGATCTTCCACGTCTGTGCATCGGGCCACGTCGGCGTGGCGAGTAAACAGCAAACGAGAACGAGCCAATGGAGACGTTGTATTCGCATATTTTCTATTTGAGGGAAACGGTGATGAAAAAGTTCCTGCTGCCTCTTTTAATCTCCAGACGAGCAGACCCCTGAGCCAGCACGTTTTCGAACTCGAGTCTGTCGTCAGCCACGTTACCAATAGCCCTATTATTTACTGAGAGCAAGATATCGCCGGGTTGAAGCCCCGTTTGCTTCAGTGCTGGATGCGAAGCTAAGCTGCCCAGCCGATACCCCCCTGCAACATCCGTTGAAATGGGTTTAATCCCTAGTTCCGCGAGTGTACCTTCCGCGTCGTTTTCGAGTCGACCCTGGTACGAAGCGATAACTTGTCGGACTGACTGCTGCGCGTTTCGTCCGGCAGTCGCCGGCTTCTCGGCAGCAGCAGCAAGCTCGGTGCGTGTTGCATTCGATGACGCACCGGTATCATGGGAACCCTCCAGAGCCGTTAGCGAGCGAGAAAGCGCCGGTTCAATAATTGTTGTCCGCTCAGGTTTCTCCTGGGGTGTGAAGTTGTTTTTGGTGGTTGGAAAGCGCAGTAATTCTCGTTTTCCGGACCGCTCCAGAACGACGCTATCTGCGAATACCTCGACTAGGGTTGCATTGCCCGGTACACGTTCATTAATACGGAAAAGCTTTGCAGTCCCACGTTTCTCCGAAATCAACGCTGCAGAGTCTTCTGAGTCGTCGGTGCTCGCCGCGAATACGCCGACAAGTTCCAGGTTGAGCCGGGTTTCCGCTAGAGATTCGGTCACCATCGCCGTCGGATTCAACTGGGACCGCGAGGCATCCCCAAACAGGTTTAGCGACGTTATGTGATCAATTGAACTCACATCGGGGTCATTATTGGTGCTGATGCCACTAGGTAGTCTTGAAAATTTCTCTTCAGGTGGAAACATAAAGAATTGCACGGATTCTTTTAGCGACCAAGCAACCAGCGCCACCAATAGGACCAATGCAGCGTTTCGCGCACTATTGATGAGCTTGGGGCTGAAATCGAACACCGTTGGTGGCCGAGAATTAGATAACCAATCTTAAAGAAGTTTTTCCGACACCTCCATCACGATAGCAGGGTCCGGTTCGCTACCCTGCCAGGGTTGACCAATCAAACGCGTAAACCGTTTCGTGATGCCGATATGGACCCAACCGTCGTCGTCGAGCCTTGCGCGTATCAGTGGTGTGTCATCTGTTTCGGATCTAACCGTCATCGAAGGGATGCCCTCAACCATTTGCAATTCGCCCAATAACGCCGGTAGTTCTCGCTGAAACCGTTGGTTCGACATATGGTACTGCACAGTTCCGCCATCCCACCGCATATGTCCTTGGATTCGAATCGGACCTTCGCTTTTGTTGATAGTTGCTTTGATCGATCTGAGGTGAAGTGCGCCGTTCAAATTCATGTTGTAGGGCGCTAGTACTCGGTTAATCGTTGCGGCCTCTATCAACCCGTCAAACGAGAAAGCCATCGAGCCTAATCGGATCGTTGCAGCGCCTCCGAATGTATGTGTTTGATCTTCGAGAACCCATTCAATGGCGAGCTTGCCGAAAACTAGTTGGACTGGGTCAACGGACCAACTCAGTGAGCCAGCATATAGCTTGGTTACGCGCAATCGCCCGCTTCCATTCCAAATACTCCCTTCCGTTGTCGAGAAATCTATCGCAGGTATCGCATTTGTTACGAATCGTATTGAGCTCGCTGGCAGAAAGATGACGAGAAACGATAGAAAAAAAACCAAGCCTAAGAACAAGAGTTGGCGAGACTTCAACATAGCAGTTGGAAGAGGATGCCTTGATATATTTTCGCGAGCGGTTCTAACTCGCTAATGCGGACGCACTCGTTGATCTTGTGGATGGATGCGTTGACGGGACCCAGCTCTACAACTTCTGCACCCGTTGGTGCTATGAACCGCCCGTCTGATGTTCCGCCAGAAGTCGAGAGATCGGGCTCGAGCGATACGACTGAACGTATCGCCGTCTGAACGGCGTTGAGCAGCTTTCCCTTCCTAGTCAAGAACGGCTGTCCAGATAGTTGCCAATCCAATATGGTCTCGATCCCAGGAACGTTAGTGAGTAGGTGATCCTCTACCGTCGCTTGCAAACCCTCGATACTTTGTTCTGTGTTGAATCTAAAGTTGAACAGAATGTCGAGTTCGCCCGGAATGACATTTGCTGCGCCTGTCCCGGCGTTCATGTTGGATATCTGGAACGTGGTGGGCGGGAAGTAGGCGTTGCCCGAATCCCAAACCCTTGTAACGAGTTGGGATAGAGTGGTGATTGCGGTATGGATTGGGTTGCGCGTCTGGTCGGGGTAGGCGACGTGTCCTTGCTCGCCGACGAACCGGATTCGACCGTTGAGAGATCCCCGACGACCAACTCTCACCACATCCCCAACTTTTTTGGTGGACGACGGTTCTCCGACCACGCACATGTCGATCCTAGTGCCTTGTTGGTTTAGGTAATCGATGACTTTTACGGTTCCGTCTTTAGCCTCACCTTCCTCGTCGCTGGTAATAAGGAACCCTATCGATCCGGCGTAATTGGGATGGCTCAGCAAGAATCGTTCCGTCGCCACCACCATAGCAGCTAGGCTCGATTTCATGTCTGCGGCGCCGCGCCCGTAGAGGTATTGACCAGCGACCGTTGGTTGATATGGCGGCGACGTCCACTGGGATAATGGACCCGGAGGAACGACGTCGGTATGCCCAGCGAAAACCACTAGCGGTTTTCCATCTCCAACTCGTGCCCACATGTTGCAGACAGGCCCGAAGGGAAGGTGATCGACTTTGAATCCAGCGGTGGTTAGCCGTTGTGCAATGAGTTGCTGACAGCCACCGTCGTTGGGTGTTTCAGAGGAACAGCTAATAAGGTCGCACGTCAGATCGAATACCTCCTCGGTCATCTGTAATAGCCTTCGATGAAACCCGCCATTCTGCTGACCGCATCGATGCAGTCCGCGATGGGCGCGACCAGTGCTATTCTGATTCGATCTCGTCCAGGATTCGTTCCTTGACAATCTCTACCGAGGTACTGACCTGGCAAGACGGTGATGTTCTCGGTGACGAAAAGATCCCGTGCGAAAGATTCGTCGTCGCCAGGGAGACGAAGCCAGTAATAGAAAGTACCCGGTGGAATCTCTGCGTCGAAGACTCGCGAAAGGATCGGATTAACGGCGTCGAATTTTTCCCGATAGGCCTGACGGTTTGATACGACGTGCTGTTCGTCTCGCCAAACGAGGGAACTCACATGTTGTACGTGTTCAGGCATCGCACAGCCGTGATAGGTTCGGTATTGGAAATAGCGATCGATAATGTTGGCGTCACCTGCGACGAATCCGGAACGTAGCCCAGGACAATTTGATCGTTTGGAGAGGCTGTGGAAGACCATGCAATGACCGAAGTCATCTACTCCAAGCTCCGTTGCAACCTCGAGTAGGCCTTTGGGTGGTTCATCTTCGTGGTAATAAATTTCCGAATAACATTCATCGGCGGCGATAACGAAATCGTGCTTGTGGGCAAGCTCGATCAGCGTTCCCAAGACCTCCTTCTCGATAAATGTCCCTGAGGGGTTTCCGGGAGAACAGATATAAAGGAGTTCGCACCGATCCCAAGTTTTCTTGTCCACCGNATCGAAATCCGGTTTGTCGGTACTCGGTACGTAGATGGGAGTNGATCCCCTNAGNAGNGCAGCGCCCTCGTAGATNTGGTAGAGNGGGTTCGGTANNAGCGTGTAGCCATTCGAAGCGCCGCTNAAAATCGCTTGGCCGAAAGAAAANAGGGCTTCTCGCGTACCGTTGACGGGTAAAACATGGCGGTCNGGGTCAGCTTGGATCCGAAATCGNCGCGCNAACCATTCAACNATCGCGTTGCGGATGTCTANACCTCCGCGNGTNGCTGGATATGCTGCTAATCCCGACNCGAGAACACTTCTGTCNGAGAGNGNTTCCAATACGAAANTNGGNGGCGCATGTTTTGGTTCCCCNAGGGACAAGGAGACGTGGCCGTTCTTTGAATTCGACCTTAGTCCATCCTTCAGGTCGTTTAGTCGCTCGAAAGGATACGGAAGTAAGTGTCCAAGGTATGGATTCATGCGACGGCCTCCGTCACCTCGGAATCGATTCTTTCTTCCAATCTCGAGACGATCTGGTTTATGCGGGTACGGTCCCGAATGGGGTTGCCCTCAAGGTCACTAATGTGAAAAACATCTTCAACCCGCTCGCCGAGCGTTGTGATACGAGCTTGGTGAACGACGATGCCTAGTTCGACGAATAGGCTTCCAATCNTCGACAGCAATCCTTGCCGGTCAGATGAAACGATCTGCAGAANGGATTCAGNGNTNTCGNTGGGATTCGTGATTATGACTTTGGTCCGNGTCACGAATTGTTTTANGCGCNGCGANATTTTCCGAGGAGGNCTGCTCGATGGCNGTGTCCCTTGAGTGAGGGCANGNCGNAGGCTTTCGTAAACTTCTCGTTTCCGNTCAGANTTTCGGACGGGNTTGCCGTCATCCTCAAGCACGATGTANGAATTGAAGCAAAAATCGTTGGTNCTGGTAGCAATGCTTGCGTCCACGACGTGTAGCCCTAGGTGATCGAGNGCTACAACGCTGTCGGCAAAGAGATGGGCGCGGTNAGGGCAGTAAAGAAATATTTCCGTCGCTCCTTCGGAGCTGACTTCACCAACCACATCTAGAACNGTAATTAGGGGGCCGNTATCNGGATNGTGGTTAGCAATCTCATTCGTAATNTTGGCAATTTGCACGCCTGAGTGCCGAAGGAAAAAGTCNTGGCCTGGATCGTTCCAAATGAGTTCGGCTNTACGANCCGTNNTGCCTTGCTCGGCCAATATCGAATANGCAGTTGCTTTGCAGTCGTTTATGTAATCGCTTCGTAACATGGGGTTGGAAAGGCCGCGCCGTANTGCTTTTTTNGTTTCCANGTAGAGATGNCGCATCAGGGTTGCACGCCANCTATTCCACAACGTTGGATTTGTGGCGTTAATGTCCGCTACGGTCAANGTGTAGAGATATTCCANTCTTTCNTCTGACCCNANTTTTTGCGCGAANTCGATCACGACTTCGGGATCGTGAATGTCTTTGCGCTGAGCGGTTGTNGACATTTCCAAGTGATTGCTGACGAGCCANGCAACTAGTTCGATATCNGCNGGAGGCAAGTTGTGGCGCTCGCAAAATTCGGTTACGTCGGTCGCTCCTAGCGCCGAGTGGTCGCCGCCGCGCCCTTTACCAATGTCATGAAATAGCCCGGCAATGTANANCAACTCGATCTTGGGTAGGTTGTTCGCAGTTCTCCANGCNACCGGAAAATCGTCTCGAGTCGTTCCTTGNTGAAAACGACGCATATTACGGATCACCATCATGGTGTGGGCGTCTACAGTGTAGATATGAAAAAGGTCGTNCTGCATTTGACCGATGACCCTCCCAAACTCTGGGATATAACGTCCTAGAACGCCGTAGCGACGCATGCGAGTCAACTGGCTGACAAGCGTATACGGNGCTTTCAAAAGNTCAATGAACAATTTAGTGACCTCAGGATTTCGACGAAAACCACNGTCGATGAGGTNTAGATGTTNGCGAATAAGGCGGATNGTCGTTGCCCTAACGCCGGCAATATCCGTTCGGTTTGCCATGATCAGGAAAATCTCGATCAGAGCAGGTGGATGCAAAGTGAATACGTCGTCAGAAGTCACTTCGATGTACTCGTTATGGACTTGAAATCTTGGATTNACGACCTCGATNCTGGGTTGNCGAGACNTCTGANCGATCGCTTCTTCGAAGTGCTGGAACAAAATNTCATTTACNTCNCGGAGTTCTAGCACNCGGCGATAATAGTCGTTCATGAANGTTTCGACNGCGAGCATGCCTTCGGAATCCACGTAGCCAAAGCGCTTGGCGAGTTCGCGTTGGTGATGAAATAGCAGNCGGTCTTCTCTGCGTGCCGCCAATAAATGCAATCCGAAGCGGACCTTCCAGAGGAATCGGCGGCCATCTTTNAGCANNTCACATTCNANTTTCGTCAAGAATCCCGATCGGGTTAGTTCTGTTAAATCGGAGGTGCCAAGGTGCCGCTGAGAGATCCAACTGATGGTTTGAATGTCTCTCAATCCACCNGGTGAGCCTTTAATGTTTGGCTCAAGGTCGTACTCGACGTGGTCNAATCGAGCGTGTCGAACGGACTGCTCGGCCCGCTTAGCGGCAAAGAACCCGGAGCTTGGCCAGAAACTTTTACGATCTAGAAATCGGCTCAGCTGCGCGGCAAGAGCCTGTGAACCGGCGAGATACCGACGTTCATAAAGAGACGTAACTACGGACGCATTCTTGGTTGCTTCCGAACGGCACTCGCGGATGGTGCGGACGCTGTGACCAATGTCGAGCTTCAAATCCCAAAGCAATTGAACGAAGTGTTCGANATNGGAGTCTTTGAGNCGNTTGTTNNTGACAAGTATCANNAGGTCGATATCNGAGTAGGGGTGTAACTCGCCGCGACCGTACCCNCCGATCGCGAGCAATGCGATGTCGNNNTTATATTCGAACCAGTGTTGCCATATTTCGGCTAGAAATGCGTCAATGAANCCAGATCTTTCNCGNACCANNGTTTCGACGTCTTCGCCTTCCCAGAATCGCNTTGCTAAGACNTNTTCCGCCTTTGAGATTCTTCGCTTGAGTCCGGCGACGTCGACCGGTGCCGAGTCAGGCTGCCTTTTCTTCATCACGAAGGGTCATGACTTCAGCNCCTAGGTCTGTGACCAAGATAGTATGTTCCCACTGAGCGGATAGTTTGTGGTCCTTGGTAACAACGGTCCAATGGTCAGGAAGAAGTTTTACATGACGTTTCCCCGCGTTGATCATCGGCTCGATGGTGAATGTCATGCCTGATTGAATTTCTANCCCTTCCCCTGGGCGACCGTANTGAAGNATTTGAGGCTCGTCATGAAAACGGTCACCTATGCCATGGCCACAAAACTCCCTAACNACGGAGAAACGATTGTTTTCGGCGTGTTGTTGGATCGCGTGTCCTATATCACCGAGGTGTGCGCCCGGACGNACCTGCCGGATCCCGAGGTACAAGCATTCTTGGGTTATTTTGACTAGTCGTTCTGCGAGTACGCTGGGTTTTCCCGCAAAGTACATCTTACTCGTATCACCGTGAAAGCCATCTTTTATCACCGTTACGTCGATATTGACNNCGTCCCCATATTTGAGNGTCTTTCGNTCAGTGGGNATNCCATGACAGACGACATGGTTGACGGATGTGCAGATTGACTTTGGAAAGGGTGGCTGNCCAGGGGCGTTCGAATAATTCAGAGGCGCNGGTATGCATGCCAGATCGTTGACGATGAAATCGTGGCATCGCCGATCGANCTCTTCGGTGGTNACTCCGGGATTGACATATTCTCCAATCATCTCGAGCACCTGNGCGGCTAGCNNACCGGCCGTTCGCATTTTTTCGATTTCGTCGCTNGTTCGAAGACNTACGGTCATGTTCTTATTCGCTGAGNCTCGGGNTGGTGANNGGGAATTATGGTATAAAGCGCGCCCCGCCATAAAGGACAGTGTGTAACGCTGTTGCAGTATGGCGAAATTGAGTGCCGTGCAGTAGTAAGTACGTTGCGGGTGGCCTTTGGCTTCGATCTTTGACAGAGGCGGATTCAGCGTTTTGTACGGCTTGTGCGCANCATGCGCCAACAACCCAAGGACAATGTAATGACTGAAATTACGATGCGGGACATGCTGGCGGCCGGCGTGCACTTTGGCCATCAGACACGCTATTGGAATCCAAAAATGTCACCGTATATTTTTGGGTCCCGAAACAGTATCCATGTGATCAACCTCGAAAGGACGATGCCAGCGCTGGAGGAGGCATTGGCGTATGTACGTTCGCTGGCCGCAAGAAAGCAGAAGATCCTCTTCGTGGGCACTAAACGAGCTGCGGCAAAAGTAGTACGCGAACAAGCCGAGCGGGTTGCAATGCCATACGTCGACCAACGCTGGCTGGGTGGAATGCTGACGAACTATAAGACCATCAGGCAATCGATACGGCGCTTGACGGATCTAGAAGAGCAGGCCGACGCAGGAACCTTAGAACGTCTCACCAAAAAGGAGGCGCTGCAGAAACGCCGTTTGATGGCGAAGCTCGAGCGCAGTCTCGGAGGAATCAAAGAGATGGGTGGGCTCCCCGATGCGGTTTTTGTGGTCGACGTGGAGTACGAGCGCATTGCGATTACTGAAGCAAACAAGCTCGCGATTCCAGTCATTGGTGTGGTTGATACGAACAGCGATCCGGACGGAGTCGATTACGTTATTCCAGGGAATGATGATGCGATTCGTGCCGTCCGTTTGTACGTTACCGCGGTTGCCGATGCCATTCTAGAAGGTAAGAACCAAGGGTCCGCCGACGTGGGCATCGATGAATTTGTAGAAGTTGAAGCGAGCGACGAAACTGAAGAGGCGAGCGCGGAGGTATCAGCTGCAGAAATAGACGCGCAAGAATCGGCAGCGCCAGCAGAAGCGAAAGCACCAGCCGAAGACGAAACTGAAGAGGCGAGCGCAGAGGCATCAGCTGCAGAAATAGACGCACAAGAATCAGCAGCGCCAGCAGAAGCGAAAGCACCAGCCGAAGACGAAACGAATGAACCCGACGAGTCGAGCGAAAATTCGTCCGCGACTAACGAGGGGTCGT